>JANOWZ010000520.1:0-16505 GCA_031418155.1 Deinococcales bacterium | reverse complement strand
CAGTTTTGAAGGGAACTTTTTTCGTGATTCAGAAACAACCGCAACCAGCACCCACTCGAGCCGAGAATGATCAGGTTCAAGCATGGGCTTAACGCTCGAAAAACTCGAGAAGCGAGTCGGGGCTGAAACGCACCTGTACGAGATGACGCTCAACTTCGAGCCTGGATTGAACGTGCTGCTCGGGCCGACATTGGCGGGCAAAACGTCTTTGATGCGGATCATGGCGGGACTCGACAAACCAACGACCGGGCGCGTTGTGCTCGACGGGAAAGATGTCACGCTCGAGCCGGTTCAGAAACGATCCGTCGCTTTTGTCTACCAGCAATTCGTCAATTACCCGAGCTTTTCGATCTTCGAGAACATCGCCTCGCCATTGCGGGTTCAAGGTGGAATCTCGCCCGAAGAAATCAAAAAGCGTGTCCATCAGGCCGCCGAATTGATGCACCTCGAGTCGATGCTGGATCGACTGCCCGCACAACTTTCTGGTGGTCAGCAACAACGCACCGCGATTGCTCGAGCCCTGATCAAAGAGGCCGATTTGTTGCTGCTCGACGAACCACTCGTCAATCTGGATTACAAATTGCGCGAAGAACTCCGTGCCGAAATGCGCGAAATTTTTGCGCGACGCAACGCCATCGTTGTTTACAGCACCACCGAACCGCTCGAGGCCCTGATGATGGGCGGACGCATCGCCGTGATGAGCGAGGGCCGCTTGTTGCAATCCGGTTCAACGCTCGAGGTCTACCATCAGCCCGCCTCACAGCGCGTCGGCGAGGTCTTCAGCGATCCACCGATGAACTTGCTCGAGGCGAATGTGAAGGGGGGAGAGGCGACGCTCTCGAATGGCAGCAAATTTGTATTGCCCGAACACATGCGCGATCTGTCCAACGGACCATACAAAATTGGTCTTCGTGCCAACCACTCGAGCCTGAATGCACTCACCGGCAATGACCTTCTGATTCCGGCCCGAGTCGAACTCGCCGAGATCAGCGGATCGGAAACCTACGTCCATACACGCCTCGATGCGAGTACCCGCGTGGTTGCGCAACTTGAGGGTGTTCACAGTTATCAACTCGGACAAGAAGTTGTCTTGCACCTCAATCCGAATCGTTTGTTTGCGTTTTCCTCGAGTGGAGAACTTGCTGCTGCACCATCTCGAGTGCAGAAAGTTGGGGTGGCGTAATGGCCCGAATCGACCTCCAGAACCTCGGACATGCGTACCGCCCCAATCCAACCTCGGCCAAAGACTTTGCACTCCAACAGATGACGATGACCTGGGACGATGGCGATGCTTACGCGCTCCTCGGCCCGAGCGGTTGCGGCAAGACGACACTCTTGAACATCATTTCGGGTTTGGTCAAACCATCACACGGGCGCGTGCTCTTCGATGGGCGCGACGTGACCGACCTGCCGCCCGAGAAACGCAACATTGCGCAAGTCTTTCAATTCCCCGTGATTTACGACACGATGACCGTTCACGACAACCTCGCGTTTCCACTGCGCAACCGAGGAGTTGCCGAATCCGAAGTCAAATCTCGAGTGTCACAGATCGCCGAACTGCTCGAGCTAACCAGCGACCTCAAAAACCGTGCGAGCGGATTGTCCGCCGACATGAAACAAAAAATCTCGCTTGGGCGCGGCTTGGTTCGCAAAGATGTCGCTGCAATTTTGTTTGATGAACCCCTGACCGTGATTGATCCGCATCTCAAATGGCAGTTGCGCAGCAAGCTCAAACAGATTCACAATGAACTCAAGCTCTCGTTGATTTACGTGACGCACGATCAGATCGAGGCACTGACGTTCGCCGATCAAGTAGTCGTGATGTTCGATGGCGCGGTCGTGCAATCTGGTACGCCACAGGCGTTGTTCGAGAATCCCGAGCACACGTTCGTCGGTTACTTCATCGGCAGTCCAGGCATGAACTTGATGCCCTGCTCACTCGAGGTTGGAGCCGTGATGGTCGGTAACTCGAGGATTCCACTCGAGCCGGGATTGATTGCTCGAGCGAAAATTGTGGGTGGAGAAATCTCGATTGGCATTCGTCCAGAATTCTTGCAATGCGGCGCAGGTGTCAAGGCTGGTTCCATTCCCGCCGAGATCAAAGCCGTTGATGACCTCGGCAATTTCAAGATTGTCACCGCGAAAATAGGCGACCAACTGATCAAAGCTAAAATCTCCGAGGACACCATGCTCGAGCCGGGTGCTGGCTGGCTGTACTTCCCGTCCGATCACACGAAACTGTACGCAAACTCGAGGATTGTGTCATGAACAAAACCGTTAACAATCGAGCCTGGTTTCTCGTGCTTCCCGTCGTGTTGTCGGTCGCCTTCAGTGCGATCATTCCGTTGATGACGGTCGTCAATTATTCGATTCAGGATGTGCTTGGGCCAAATCAGCGCGTTTTCGTCGGTGGCGAATGGTTCCAGGAAGTCCTGCGCGATCCCGAAATTCACAGCGCGTTTTTCCGCCAACTGTTCTACTCACTGGTTGTTCTGATTCTCGAGGTTCCGCTCGGAATCGCTGTCGCCCTTGCCATGCCCGCAAGCGGTTGGCGTGCAAGTTTGAGCCTCGTTTTGATTGCGCTCCCATTGCTGATTCCATGGAATGTTGTCGGCACGATTTGGCAGATTTTTGGACGCAGTGACATCGGTCTGGCCGGGTACGTCATCAACCACCTCGGTATCGCCTACAACTACACCTCGAGCGCTCGAGATGCCTGGTTGACCGTGCTGGTCATGGATGTCTGGCATTGGACTCCACTGGTGGCCTTAATGTGTTACGCCGGATTGCGGGCCATCCCCGATGCTTTCTATCAGGCCGCACGCATTGATGGTGCTTCAACCCTGAATATTTTTCGCTTCATTCAATTGCCAAAATTGCGCGGCGTTCTGGTGATCGCAGTCCTCTTGCGCTTCATGGACAGCTTCATGATTTACACCGAACCGTTCGTGCTGACCGGCGGTGGTCCGGGCGACGCGACCACGTTCCTCTCGCAGATTTTGACGCGCATGGCGGTTGGACAATTCGATGTCGGCAAGGCCGCTGCATTCTCACTCGTCTACTTCCTGATCATTCAGGCGCTCAGCTACATCTTCTACACCGTCATTCAAAACATGGGCTCGAGCAACAACAACGCAGGAGAGGCCAAATGAGCACGCAACCCGTCACCATCTCTCGAGCAACACCAACGACCACCACCTCGAGCCGTCCTCCGTTCGAGGTCAAGGGCGTGCTTTTGATTGGGTATTACATCCTTTTGCTCTTGCCGATTTACTGGATGCTCAACATGTCACTGCGCACCAATGAAGACATTCTCGGCGTGTTTTCGCTCTACCCAACACGCCCAACCTTGGCAAATTACGTCGTGATTTTCACCGACTCGAGTTGGTACAACGGTTACATCAACTCGATCATTTACGTGCTGATCAACATGTTCCTTTCCGTCGCTGTCGCACTGCCCGCCGCGTATGCCTTCTCGAGGTACAGCTTTCTGGGCGACAAGCATTTGTTCTTCTGGCTTC
Organism: Deinococcales bacterium; assembly: GCA_031418155.1. Taxonomy (GTDB): domain Bacteria; phylum Deinococcota; class Deinococci; order Deinococcales; family JAAFIG01; genus JANOWZ01. The sequence continues at coordinate 12,984 of JANOWZ010000520.1, read as the reverse complement.
TCACCAACCGCATGGCTCCGCCCGCCGTCTTCCTGTTGCCGTTCTTTCAGTTGTACTCGAGCATTCACCTGATCGACACGCACATTGCCGTCGCACTCGCGCACATGTTGTTCAACGTGCCACTCGCGGTTTGGATTCTCGAGGGTTTCATTTCGGGTGTGCCCAAAGAGATTGACGAGACCGCGTACATTGACGGTTACAGCTTCGGACGGTTTTTCATTCGGATTTTCATCCCACTGATTCGTTCCGGCATCGGTGTGACCGCGTTCTTCTGCTTCATGTTTTCCTGGGTCGAATTGCTGCTCGCCCGCACCTTGACCAGCGTTGTCGCCAAGCCAATTGCTGCAACCATGACACGCACCGTCAGTGCCGCCGGAATGGACTGGGGCGTGCTTGCCGCCGCCGGTGTCCTGACGATTGTTCCCGGTGCATTGGTGATTTACTTCGTGCGCAATTACATCGCCAAAGGCTTTGCACTCGGTCGCGTCTAAACTCTTTTCTCTAACAACACTTCTTGATTCACATCGCAAAAACCTCGAGTTCGACTTGATCGGTGTCTTATTGCTTCATCGATAGTTCGATATGGAAATTTGGAGGAGGCACACATGGCTTGGATGGTTTGGACGCTCCCGACGGCTCTCCTGTTCACCGCGATTTTTGCGATGCTCGGTTACATGACCTTCATCGATTTGCGTCACCCGGTTCTGCCACGCAAAGGGTTTTTACCGATGGTCACTTCTCGAGGTGATCGCCTCTACGTCGGCATGATGTTGACCGCGTTTATCCAAGTGATTTGGTTGGGCGTGAGCGACTTAAATCAACTTTTTGCTGTGGCGATCTCGGCCATTGCGTTGTTCATTGTCTTGCGCTGGGGCTGAGTCAATCCCAGCAATCGTGTTAGGATACGTCCACCAAAAAATACAATCTCACACGGCGTTGGCTCGCCTCAAGTCGCATTCCGCGTTCGCTTCAGAAGTGATTTCCCGTTGGCTTTACCCGAGGGTCTCGAGCACCGCCTTCCGCTCGCAAGACGCAGCACTCGGTATCGGTTGGAAGGGCACAACCTCAGTTCTGAAGGGGGTATGTCTGTGAGCAACAGAAAGCAGTTTGGAGCGGTTAAACGCGCCGTTCTCTTGGGCGGTGCAGGTCTTCTAACGGCAGCACTCGTGATGGCGATGGGTCGCACGGCGGCGCAAGACGAGTACGAGGCGATGGCGCAAAAATGGATCGACACGGAATTCCAACCGAGCACGCTCTCAAAAGCGCAGCAACTCGAGGAACTCAAGTGGTTCATCAAGGCCGCCGAACCGTACCGTGGTCAGAGCATCAAGGTCGTTTCGGAAACGATTGACACGCACGTCTACGAATCGAAAACGCTCGCCAAGGCATTCACCGAAATCACCGGCATCAAGTTGACGCACGACCTGATCCAAGAGGGCGATGTTGTCGAGAAGCTGCAAACCGAAATGCAATCCGGTCAGAGCATTTACGACATGTACATCAGCGATTCGGATTTGATCGGCACGCATTTCCGCAACAACGCCGCGATTCCGCTTTCGGATTTCATGGCGGGCGAAGGCAAGGATGTCACCAGCCCAACCTTGGATCTCAAAGACTTCATCGGCACAAAATTCACGACCTCGCCAGACGGCAAGCTCTACCAATTGCCCGATCAGCAATTTGCGAACCTCTACTGGTTCCGTGCCGATTGGTTCGCCCGCGCCGACTTGAAGAAAAAGTTCAAAGCCAAGTACGGTTACGAGTTGGGCGTGCCAATTAACTGGAGCGCCTATGAGGACATCGCCGCGTTTTTCTCCAACGATGTCAAGAACATTGATGGCAAGCGCATCTACGGTCACATGGATTACGGCAAGAAAGATCCTAGCCTCGGTTGGCGCTTCACCGATGCTTGGCTTTCTATGGCCGGAACCGCCGACAAGGGCAACCCGAACGGTTATCCAATCGACGAGTGGGGCATCAAGGTTGGTGGCGCAGACAAGTGCTCACCGGTCGGAGCCAGCGTGTCTCGAGGTGGAGCCACGAACAGCCCGGCAGCCGTTTACGCTCTGACCAAGTACATCGACTGGATGAAGAAGTATGCGCCACCGAGCGCACTCGGCATGACCTTCTCCGAGGCCGGTCCAGTGCCCGGACAGGGCAACATCGCGCAGCAAATCTTCTGGTATACCGCCTTCACCGCCGGTCTCTCCAAGCCAGGATTGCCAGTTGTGAACGCCGACGGCACCCCGAAGTGGCGCATGGCTCCCGGTCCTCACGGCCCATACTGGAAAGAGGGCATGCAGAACGGCTACCAGGACGTGGGTTCATGGACGATGCTCAACAGCACGCCACTCGAGCGCCGCAGCGCAGCCTGGCTGTACGCGCAATTCGTGACCTCGAAGACCACGAGCTTGAAAAAGTCAATCACCGGTTTGACCTTCATTCGTGACAGCGATATCGACAGCGAGTACTTCACCAAGAACGCCAAGAGGTACGGCGGTCTGATCGAGTTCTACCGCAGCCCAGCGCGTGTCGCTTGGACTCCAACCGGTACGAACGTACCGGACTACCCGAAGCTCGCGCAACTATGGTGGCAGAACGTCGCACTTGCCGTCACTGGCGAGAAATCCCCTCAGGGCGCGATGGACAGCTTGGCCGATCAGATGGATGCGGTCATGGCCCGTCTCGAGCGTGCAGGCATGAAGCAATGCACACCGAAACTCAATCCGAAAGGTGATCCAAAGAAGTACCTTTCGACCAAGAACGCTCCTTGGGCGAAATTGGCGAACGAGAAGCCGAAGGGTGAAACTGTCAATTACGACACGCTTTTGGCGAATTGGAAGGCCGGTAAAGTTAAGTAATTCTGGCTCGCGCTTGAATTGTGGGAGGGGGCCGCAAAGCTCCCTCTTTTTCATGGCGCGAGACTATGCTTGGTCATGCTCGAGCAATTCATCGTCAATGCGTTTGAGGAATTTCCAGCCCTTCGCAATTTTGACTATCCGTGGCTGATGACGGAAAGCACCCTCGAGCTTGTTCGGGCCGCGATTTCATTGCTCGGAAACGAGTACCGCATCGAAGGCGAAGTCGCTGCGCTTCAATCGGCCAACCTCGTGCCGAGCGCGATCATTCGTGGTCCGGCGACCATTGGTCCCGGCGCGAGCGTCGGTGTGCATGCGTACCTGCGCGAAGGCGTGTTTCTTGGGGCCAACTCGAGGATCGGACCCATGTGCGAAGTCAAATCCAGTTTCGTCTTTTCCAACTCGAGCATCGCGCATTTGAATTACGTTGGGCATTCACTGATCGGATCTCGGGTCAATCTCGAGGCTGGCGCTGTGACCGCCGTGCATTTCAACGAGCGCGAGGACAAATCGATTCACGCCCGCTGGATGGGCCAATTTCTCCTGACGAACGTCGAGAAGTTCGGCGCTGCGATTGGTGACGATTGCAAACTCGGTGCGAACAGCGTGACCATGCCCGGAACCATCCTCAAACCCGGACGAATCGTGGCAAGGCTCGAGTTGATCGATCAGCTTGCCGGTGCGTAATCCTCGAGCGCTTCGAGTGCAGTCAGCATCTCATGCGCGTTGTGGTAGCGGTTGTTCGGATCACGGTCGAGGGCCATGCGGATGAACTCGGCCACTTTTTTATCGTTCGGCCAAGCCTCGGGCATCTTGCCGCGCCCGGCCAGCCACGCGAACGGATCGGGCGCGAAAGGCGGTTTGCCCATAGAGAGTTCGTACAGAACCGCGCCAATCGAATACAGGTCTGATCTGGGATCATCGCGCACGCCTTTGAATTGTTCCGGGGCCATGTAATGCGGCGTGCCCAATCGCGCCTCGTGATGCGTGATTGCCTCGAGCGTTAAATCCTTGGCGCAACCAAAATCAATCACCCGCACCCGATCATCTGGCTCGAGCAGGATGTTGGCGGGTTTCAAATCCAAATGAATGATGTCTTTGCTGTGCGCGTGTGCGATGGCTGCCAGCACACCGCGAATCACCCGCAGGGCGCGACGCGGCATCAATGGACCTTGCTCGAGGTGGTAGTAGAGGGTCCGGCCTTCGATGTACTCGCGGTAAAGCACGCCGGGTTCACGGTGGATGAATTGCCCGATGTTTGGGTGCGTCAAGCGCTCGAGCACATCGGCCTCGCGCTCAAAACGTTCAACGATCTCGGGGACTTTGCGGGCCATGTCCAGAAGTCGTTTGACCAGCACCGGTTGCAAGCGCCAGATGCCCCGTTCGATTTGAATGTGCGCCGTGTTCGAGATGACCTCGAGCATTTCATATTCAGTGTTGGATTTTTTACGGCGCACAAGCCGGAACGGGTTCACAATGCTAGTTTACAGCTTCATCCCTCACAGATTGCTGATTTATGCCCAGTCACGCAAATTAAGGCCGTGGAATCCTCGAGAGTGCACCCGAGGCGCGTTCGAGCAGCATTTTGTACTCGTCTCGCCCGAAACGGTTGGCCCGCAATGGCCATTCTTTGGGCAGGATCGACTCGAGTTTTGGCACGTACTTGCTGTCGGCTTTGAGAACCAGTGACCGTTCGCTGGTGAAGGCGAGTTGCAGGTCAAACTCGAGCGTGTACTGCGTGCTGAGGATTGTTTGGATGCCTTTGGGGTTCCCGGCCAGCAGTTGGATCACGGCGGCCTGTGCCTCGGGGGAAAGGTTGAAACTTGTCAAGACTGTCTCCTCGTCGTCGTTCATGGCAGACAACAGCGCGAAGACATCCAATATCCCGCCTGCATTCTCGCGTCGGACACCTTTGATCGTTCGGCGACAGTGATCCTCCGGCGAACGGTGCGGCACGACCACCTCGAGTCCGGCCCGGTCAAAGCCGCTCAGGAAATCCCAGTAGCGTTTCAGGCTCGAGTAATTTTCCAGCGTCATGAAACCGCGTGGTTTCTCCGGCATGGGTATTTTGGGGCGTAAAAGCTCGAGTTCTGGCATCGTGTCCTACTCGCCGCCGATGCCGAAAGCCTTGTCGAGCAAATCCTTTGAGAGCGCCTTAAACGCCAGCATGGTGCTGGTGCGTTCGATGCCGGGAACCTGACGCAAACCTTGGGTCACGATCTCGTCCAAATCCTCGAACTGTGAGAAGCGCAAGACCACCACGATGTCCCATTCGCCGGTCACGCTGTAACACTCGCTCACAAACTTCATCGCCGCGAGGCGTTCGGCGGTTTCACTGACGGCCTCTCGGGTGGTGCGGACCAACACAATGGCGGTAATCATGCCTCGAGTTTACGACGATTTGCGGCGGGCGTTTCAGGTCGAAAATTCGAGGCTGGGTTTTGGGTCACTCTTGAACGTCTCGAGAACCGAAGCTCCAGACCATCAGGCCGGTAAACAGCGCGAAGTACACGCCACAAACGGCGATGGACCAACCGATGTCGTTCCAGTTCATGGTTGGCAGCAGGCCCGAAATGGCGGCACTGTCTGGACCGGCCAAATCCCGTCCAGCCTGCCCGACGAGTCTCGCACCGAACGCCAGGTTCGGAGTCAGGAAGAATTTCGGCACGCTTTGGATCAATTCTTGGATGCGTTCGGCCTGAAACGGTGCGTTCAAAGGGCTGATTCGTTCGAGTTGTGAGGCTATTCCCGCACTGATGATCGCCTCGAGCACGTTCGGTGCGACGACAATGCCGATCACGGCAATCGCGGGCGAGGCGTTCAGCCAGGCGATCAGGAAGCCCATCATCAATGGTGCGGCCAAAGCCAACCATTGCAGGCCATGAATCGCCAGCAACTCGAGCCAGTTGCCACCCGCGCCTTTGGAGTACCCCAGCAGCATCGCCAGACCCCCAAAGAGGAGGCTGCCGATCAAGCCGCCGAAAATCACGAAAAACAACAGGATCATGCCTGTGGCAAATTTCGCGGCGAGCACTTGCATCCGATCCGGGTTGGCAACCAGGATGGTTTTCCACATCTTAAAGGTGCGTTCCTCGCCAACCAGCAAGACCGCAAAAACGGCAACCACCGTCAATAAGATGAAAGGAAGGGTGCTCGAGGCCGCGAGCGTGTTGCGGGCCATGTTGAACGGCGAAGCGATCTGCTCGAGCGTCGTGGCGATGGTCGTGCCCTGATCGGCGACCGTACCGAGCACGCGACTGGCGACAAATGCGGCGCTGATGAATTGCAATAATGGCGAACCCAGGCTCGAGAGGGCGATCATGACCCAGGTGCGTTTTTTGCGGCTGGCCTTGAAGAGTTCGGCACGAATCATCTCGAGCATTACTGCACCTCCTTTGCAACGTGCTGTGTAGGATTCTGGGCAGGCTTGCCGTGCGCGTCCTTGACGACCCGCAAATACAAGTCTTCGAGGTCTTGTCCCTCTGCGTCGCGCACAAGTTCGGTGAAAGTCACGCCAGATTGCACCAGCAGTGGCGCGAGTCGGTAGGCAGCCGCCCGAGGAATCACCATTTGGATCATCTCGCCGCGCTGTTCGCTGTTCGTGACCCACGGTTCGCGGCGCAAAACCTCGAGTGCACGGGCCGGTTCGCTGGTCTCGAGGCGGTACGTGACATTGGCTGCGTCCATTGAATCGAACAAGCTCGAGATTGGACCATCGGCCAGGATTTTGCCCGCGTCAATAATCAGCACGCGATCCACGGTTTTTTGCACTTCGCCCAGGATGTGGCTCGAGACGAGCACCGTCAGGCCGCGAGCGCCGAGTTCACGGATGACCTCGCGCAGTTCGGCGACACCTTCTGGATCGAGGCCGTTGGTGGGTTCGTCGAGCAGGATCACTTTGGGTTCGGGCAGCAATGCTCGAGCCAAGCCCAAACGCTGCCTCATGCCTTGCGAGTACTTGCGCACCGCATCTTTAGCCCGTCCCTGCAAACCCACGAGTTTCAAAACTTCATCGATCCTCGAGCTTGGAATTCCGCCGTGCATTCCTGCGGCATACATCAGGTTGTCACGCCCGGACAGGTACGGGTAGAAACTCGGTTCCTCAATCATTGCGCCCAATTCGCGTAAGCTCGAGCCCGGAACGCGCTGCCCGAGCACCTCGACGCTGCCCGCGCTCGGTCGGATCAGGCCGCAGATCATGCGCATCGTCGTGGTTTTGCCCGCGCCGTTCGGCCCAAGGAAACCGACGATCTCACCCGCAGATAAACGAAAACTGATGTCATCCACGGCGCGTCTCGAGCCGTAGCGTTTGCTGAGGGTGCGCACATCGAGCGAAACGGTCATGGGTGCTCACCCAGGGTTGCTTCAAAAAGATTCATCGCTGAAGTCTACTCGAGAATTTCGCAGGGATTCAGAAGCCCATGTGAACGTGGCTCGAACCCAGGGTGCAAGCGTGCCCAAGTTTTGAAGTCAGGCCGTTGCGCATCGCTGACCACAATATTTAACGTTTCCTCATCTTGTTTCGAGCAGTCGCGGTTTATGGTGCGTCCAACAGGTGAATCCATGAGCAAACTGGACCGTCGGCAAGCACTGAAAGCAGGAGGAACGCTCGCGGTGGCCGCGTTGGTCGGATCTGATGCCCGTTCCAACCTGTCCTTGCCGCCCGCACCATCCGAGGCGCAACTCGAGTTTCTGAACGCCGGGGTCGGCAAACCTGGCGTGCCGCCGCTCGAGGCGCTCGTCTTTAACCGACTCGCCTACGGGCCACGTCCGGGCGATCTCGAGGCGTTCACGGCACTGCCTGGGGATTCACGGGCGAAATTGAGTGCGTTTTTGGAATCACAACTCGCGCCAAGCAAAATTGATGACAGCGAATGCGACCAAATTCTGACCGGTTTGAATTACACGACGCTCTCAAAATCGCTCGAGCAGGCGTGGCAGGATCACCGTGTCAATTTGGACGAAAAGGACGAAAAGCGTTACGAGAAAATGTTTCAACCCGTCTACGAGGTCAAACTGGCGACGTATGTCCGGGCCGTGCACAGCAAACGCCAACTGCTCGAGCGCCTGACCGAATTCTGGCACGACCATTTCAACATTCACCCGGACCGCGACGAACGCATCGCACCCGGTTGGGCCGCGTTCAACCGCGATGCGATTCGCGCCAACGCTTTTGGCAATTTTGGCAAGATGCTCGAGGCGGTCGCCACCAGCCCGGCGATGCTGATTTACTTGGACAACGCCTCGAGTTCTCGCGGTGGGCCGAACGAAAACTTTTCACGGGAATTGTTTGAATTGCACACGCTCGGGGCGGAAAATTACTTCGGGGTCAAACGCCAGGATGTGATCGCCAAAGATTCGGCGGGTTTGCCGGTCGGTTATGTGGACGATGACGTTTATGAAACAACTCGGGCCTTCACCGGATGGCGGTTGAGCGACAACAACGACGAACCGGGCTTGGGCAACACCGGCAAGTTTGTGGCCTATACTCCCTGGCACGACCGCTTTCAGAAGAAGATTCTGGGCAAGTACCTGCCGCCGGATCAAACGCCGCTCAGAGACGGAAAAGACGTGCTCGAGGTGCTGGCGGCGCATCCTGGAACGGCCCGGTTCATCTGTCGCAAACTGGTGCGCAAATTTGTCGCCGATGACCCGCCGCAGCGCGTGATCGATGCCGCCGCCAAAGTCTTCCTCGAGCAGCGCAACGCGCCGGACCAAATCGCGCAAGTCCTGAGGGTGATCGTGCTTTCAGACGAATTCCGCACCACCTGGGGCGAGAAGATCAAACGTCCGCTCGAGTTCCAATTTTCGATGACTCGCGCCTTGGGTCCCAAGATTGCTTGGAACAATGATTTGCTCTGGCAGCTGGGTTGGCTCGGGCAGGGCATGTTTGAGCATCGCCCACCGGACGGCTACAGCGACCGCCGCGAACGTTGGAAAGGCACGAGCGCCCTGCTGCGCCGCTGGCAGCACGCGCACAGCGTCGCGCACGGCTGGAACGAACAGTGCAAAGTCCAGGTGGTCAATCAAACCCCTGGCGAGTTCAGAACGCCCAACCAACTCGCCGGCTTCTGGTTGGCTCGGGTTCTGCCTCGGGCCGCAAGCCTGAATTTGCGCACCGAAGTCCTGAACGCCCTGCGTGGCGAGGGTGACGCGAACACCAAAGTTCCAGACGATCAACTCGAGTGGAAATTGGCAAATGCTGTGGCGTTGATGCTGATGAGTCCAGAATTTCAATGGCGGTAAGGCTCGAGCCGAATACCAGGTTGAGATCACAAAAAACGGCCCACCTCGAGCACGGTGGGCCGTTGTGAAATTCCTTTGGACTTACGTGAGCTGCGCGAATTGCGTACTCACTTGGGCTGCGCGAATTGCGCACTCACTTGGGCTGCGCCAGCTTCTCGAGCACCGACTTTGAAACGGCTTTCAACGTCTCGAACACGCCGGTTCCGATGTGTGCCACACCCTCGAACATCGGGTATTTGGCTTCGGGATCAACGACCATGCGCAACATGTCCATCGGCAGGGCATCTGGCAAATCGCGCTTGTTGAACTGAATCACCATCGGCACTTCCTCGAGCGTCAGGTTGTACTCGACCAGGTTTTCACGCAGGTTGCGCATCGATTCGGCGTTGGCACGCAGCCGGTTCGGGGCGCTGTCGGCCACGAAGATGATGCCGTCCACACCGCGCAAAATCAGTTTGCGGCTGGCATTGTAAAAGACCTGACCGGGCACGGTGTAAAGGTGAAAACGGGTCTTGAACCCCTGCACGGTTCCCAAATCAATCGGCAAAAAATCGAAGAAGAGTGTGCGTTCGTCCTCGGTCGCCAAAGACACCATTTCGCCTTTGACATTGCCGGGAACCTGCTGGTAAATGTATTTCAGGTTCGTGGTTTTTCCGGCGACACCGGGGCCATAGTAGACGATCTTGCAGTTGATTTCACGGGCGGCAAAATTAATAGTGCTCATCGTTTACCCCTGATTCCAGTCGGGTTGTTCATCTCGCAAAAGCAGTTCATCAGCCATCCCCGAAGAGGTCATCGAGCAGGCTGTTCGCGCTCGAGGTGAAGTCGTTCCCAAAGTCCATCTTGGGTTGTTCCATCGGTTCCATGTTCTCGATCAGGTCACGGATCTCTTCGATGGCTTTTTTGGCGAACAGTTTGACCTTACCAAGTTGGCTGGTTTCATCGAAGACGATGCCAATAAAAGCTTCTTTGTTGATCTCGACGATGTACAAGCCGATACGGTCGCCCTGTTGGACGAGTTCGTTGAAGTTCTGCTCGCCAAGCAGTTTGGCGAGGGCTCCTGTGGCGGCGGCATTTCCGGCGATCAGGGTGGCAATCGAATCTAAAGCGGGTGGTTTGGGGGCCCAGAGCGCTTCCCGGTGGGCCAAAACAAATCCTTTTCGATCCACCATCATCGCGTAACGCGCATGTGCACGTGACAACAATCCGTCTAAAGATTCGTTGACTTTTGAGAACGCCTCTCCATAGAGGGCAATACTTGGCTCAATCACACCAGGATGGTAGCAGCCGAATCTGCGCAAAGCGGTGCGTTTCCGGCATTCTGAACGCCCCTCGAGCCTTGAATTTTGACGATGATGAAGACGATCACGACGAACATGGAGTGCCGCTTGAGTCTCCCGAAGGACAGCAAGGGTAGATTAAGGCATGTTGCGATTTTCTCGAGCCTTGCCCAACGCAATGCTTTTACTGTTGGTCCTGTTGTTCACCTTCAATTCGGCCCTCGCCAGCCCGGTTAAACTCGAGGGTCAGGAGTTAACCCCGCCACTCGAAACGCGGGCCGATCTGGATTCGGACCTGAACCTGACGCTGCTCGATGAACGCCTGTCACTGGCCGATTTTGAACGCCTGGGTGTGCGCGGTGAATTGTTTCCAAGCTCGACCCGACTTTCACGTGCGACATCGGTGCTCGAGTTTTCCGAAGCTTTTGGCGGTTGGGCATTGGGCGGTCTGAAACTGCCAGGATTGCGGCCCCCGGTGGTGGCGGACGAGACCGTCTGGATTCCGCTTCGGGTCTTGCCGTATTTGGGATTTGATATCAGCGTGGAGGATGAAACGATTCTGGTTTCGAGTCTGAATGCCAGTTCGACGACCGGCACGATTCGGGCAGAACCGCCTCAACCGGAGATAACGCCCAATCAGATCACGACCACCCGCATCAATCGGGGTGTCAGCACCCGGATTGTGCTCGAGTTGACCCGGCCCGCCGCGTTCGAGGTGAAGATTGAGGTCGGTCATGCCAGCGTGCGCCTGCGCGATGTTGAAATCGCGCCCCGATTCCTCCCGGTTGGCAGCGAGGCGGTCGTGCGGGCCAGGCTGATCCCGGATCTTCAAGGCGCGATCCTGGACCTCGAGATGAACTCGAAAGCCGATTTGAAGGTCTTCGCGTTGGCCTCACCGGACCGGGTGGTGATCGACGTGCAAGTTCCATCAGGTCCGCCGCAAGTGCCCGGACCAACCCCGCCCGGTATTGCCACGCTCGAGACGGGCATCGGCTCCAAAAAATTGACCCTCGTGACCATCGACCCGGCGAAATACAGCCCGAAACTGAGCGTTGCACCGTGGGGCGGGGCCTTGCGGGTGCTCGAGCACGCCAAGGCGACCGGTGCGGTCGTGGCGGCCAACGCCGGGTATTTCGATCCGGCCAGCAACCTGCCGGTCGATCTCGCACTGTCCGAGGGTGGCGTTCGCGCCTATGCCCGCGGCAACCGAGCCACACTCGGGCTGTACCCAGACGGACTGCCGCTGTTCGGCACACCCAGAGTTCGTCTCAACCTCAGTTTTCACATCGCCGATGGAACGCTCGAGGTCCCGATCAACTCGATCCGTCCCGAACCGAACCCGAAATGGATCACGTCATTTGTCGGTGATGGCTTCGTTCCGGTCGGTGGCGAAGGCTTCGTGACGCTGGTGATCTCGAGCCATGTTTCGGCGGATGGCAGCCTGCAACCTGTTGTCGTGGACATCCGTGACGGCCTGAGCATCCCTGAACCCGACGAGTTGACTATCACTTACAGCCCTGAAGCGCAACCTGCACTCGAGAAGATCGAATTTGGCACGGCTGTGACCGTGAACCTGCAATGGTCCGATCCAAACTGGATGGACGTGCAACACGCCATCGCCGCCGGACCGAAGCTGATCACCAACGGGCAGTACGTGGTCAACCCGCAACTCGAGGGTTTCGATCCGACCCGCGAGATATGGCGTTCGACCCGGCAAGTCGGTTTCGGATTGGACGCGCAAGGCCGTTACGTGATCGCGTTGCTCGAGCAGGGCACGCCGGAAGAGTTTGCCAAAGCCCTCGTTTCGATTGGGTTGCGCGAGGCAATGCGCTTCGATTCCGGCTCGAGCGCCAGCGTTTACCTGGCAGGTGGTATGATCGGTGGCAAATGGGGCCGAACCGTGCCGAACGCGCTGGTATTCGTGCCCAAGGATTGAGGATTACTGAAGTCTGATCCGGCCCTCCGATTCCAGGCCATGAATCTGTTCGAGGGCTTCGGCGATCAGTGGAATGGTCCCAGCAATCACGATCAAACCGTCTTTGGGCGTGACCTGAAGGGCGATCTCGAGGGCTCTACTCACGTCATGCGCGACTCGAGCGTTCGGATAATGGGCCGCGAGATCTTCGGATATTGCGGCTCGGGGTGAGAGTCTCGGGCGGGTGACGATCACTTGCGCCTCGAGTTCTGCGAAGACTTGTGCGACCCCACTCAAATCCTTGTCTTTCATGCCCGCAACAATTAGAGTCACTGCTCGAGGTTCGAGCAATTGGACGAATTCAACCAAGGCTCGAGCCCCTTCCGGGTTGTGTGCCGCATCGAGCAAAATCTCTGGATTTCCAGGAATGAACTCGAGTCGACCCGGCCAGTTTGCATTCTCGAGTCCAGATTGAATCGCTCCGACTGGTATTCCGAGGCGTTGCGTGACGGCCATTGCCAAGGCTGCATTGCGAACCTGATGTTGGCCTCGCAAGCTGGAGCGTGCCGAAATCTTGCCGAGTGGCGTTTCGATCTCGAGTTGAATTCCATCACGGTTCACAGCCTGTTCTCGAATCAGCACGTCCTCGTCTAATACCCACAGCGGAGCCTTGAGTTCTGATGCC
>JANOWZ010000519.1:0-3007 GCA_031418155.1 Deinococcales bacterium | reverse complement strand
ATCGCGTTCCTGCGGGAAACCGGTCGGTGCGCTCGAGATCAGGTTATCAACCTGTTTCAAATTCGAGGACAAGTCGTTGCGGATCGCTCGCATCAAGTTGTTTTGCAAAGCAGCGTAAACGCTGATCGAGATCAACAGCAGCAGGAATGCCATCAAGCCGGTATAGAGGAACGTCAAACGCCACCGCAGGGCCATGAAGCGTGTTTCGCGCACCTGCTTCCAGAGGCGTTTCGCACCGATGGTGCCGCGTCGCCAAAGGGATTGCAGGGTGGCTTTCGGGCTCGAGGTCAGATTGGTCATGGGTCAAGGTCCAGATGAATTGGGCAGATTGGGTCTGTTCGACTCGAGGATACACGGCTTTGCGTGAGCCTTGATTTGAAGGTTGGGATTTGAAAGGATTCAGGCCCGAGCTTGGTTCGACCGGCCCGGGCCTGAAGTTTGTGCCTGGGATTATTCTTCGCGCAAGACGTAACCAACACCACGCACGGTGTGAATCAGGCGGCGTTCGCCGCCCTCCTCGAGTTTGCGCCGCAAGTAACCGATGTAGACATCGACGACGTTGCTGCCGCCGGTGTATTCGGGCCAGACTTTCTCTTCGATTTCAAAACGCGAGAAGACCTTGCCGGGGTTGCGGGCCAGAAGCTCGAGCAACTCGAATTCTTTGGCGGAGAGTTCGACGCGGCGACCGCCACGGAAAACTTCGCGTCCATCAAGGTTCATGACCAGATCGGCGACGCGAACTTCGCCAGTCACGGCTGGGTTGACGCGACGCAGGTGGGCGCGAACTCGAGCCAGGAGTTCTTCGATGCTGAACGGTTTGACCAGGTAATCGTCTGCGCCCGCGTCCAAGCCCTCGACTTTGTCGTTGATCGAATCTTTGGCGGTCAAAATGATGATCGGCGTGTTGCTGGTTTTGCGCACGCGCCGAGCGACCTCGAGCCCATCCAAAACGGGCAGCATCAGGTCGAGGATCAAGAGGTCCGGGTTGACCTCACGGAATTTACTCAGGCCGGTCACGCCGTCAAAGGCCACTTCGGTGTCGTAGCCTTCGGCGTTCAACTCGAGTTCGATGAAACGGGCGATGTCTTTTTCGTCTTCAATCACCAGCACGAGCGGTTTGCGTTCCATGTTTTTCTCCTTCTTCAAGTGGTGGGCAATAGTGCGAACGGTTTTTGCCCGCGAATATCTCATGCGGACACCGCAACAAGTGATTATATGAGAGGAAAGATGAGAAGGAAGTGCGCTTCATCACAACGGTTTCATGCGTTTGGGATCACGTGAATGCTCAAAACGTCATCAACAGGCGTTTGAGAAAGCTCTCAGGAATCGTCCTTGACCTCATGAGAGACGGCACGGTTTGAAGCTCGAGGATGAGTAGAATCTCGGGCATGAATCCCGGACCAAAATCCGATTTGAACCCAGATCCAGACTTGAAACTCGACCTCGTTCAACTCGAGCATTCAGGCCCAATCGCCATCCTGACCCTGAACCAACCCGAGGTGCGCAACGCGCTCTCGCCTGCACTGCTGCGGGCACTCGAGACCCGATTGAGCGCGCTCGAAACAGACCACAGCGTTCGCGCCATCGTCCTGACCGGCAACGGCATGTTCTCCAGCGGCGCAGACCTTGAGCACCTGCGTGTCTTAACCACAAACTCGAGCGAGGCGAACAAGGCCGACTCGCACCAACTGGCGGGCGTGCTCATGCGCCTGTACACCTTCCCCAAACCGGTGATCGCCGCCGTTGAGGGCGCAGCCATCGCGGGCGGCGCGGGCCTCGCCACGGCTTGCGACCTGATCGTGGCGGGGCAAGGCTCGAGGTTTGGCTATACGGAAGTCCGGTTGGGATTTGTCGCTGCAATTGTCAGCGTGTTCTTGCTGCGTTGCATCGGTGAAAAACATGCCCGAGAATTGCTCTTGACGGGTCGCCTGATTTCGGCACCCGAGGCGCAACGGATCGGACTGATCAACGAAACCGTCCCGGACGGAGCAGCCCTGGCACGGGCACTTGAGGTGGCGCTCGAGATCGCCCAGAACAGCACCAGCGCCCTGACCGCCAGTAAAGAAGTCCTGAGCGTCTTACCGGGCATGGGACTCGAGGAGAGCCTGCGTTATGCCAGCACGTTAAACGCCTGGATTCGCAGCACAGATGACCTCAAAGAGGGTATTGCGGCGTTCCTCGAGCGGCGTGCACCGAACTGGAAACCGTAAAGGCAGATTCAGGCTTGGTTGATTCGATAAGTCGATCACGCTCGAGTTGGTCGTGGATTCAGGTCATTAACGGATCGCGCAAAGGAAAACGCTAAAAAAAACACCCTTTTGGACGGGCTTTTTAATCGTTTTTGCGAAAAGTCCTGGGTCCTGTACTATCAGGACTTCTCATCGTTATTCCACAGCAACTTCACCTTGCTTTAGGGATAACGGCGGCCCATCGAAGACCAAGCAAAATGACCTGTGATGCCCCAAAGGGCGTCGCTGGAAGGCGTTGACCATTGCCAGATCAGCCAATCGTACCGGTGATTGAACTGGCGCTCGTCAACGAAAGCCAGACACAATAAGGACGGTGTGACATGAACGAACCCGCGCAAGACCGCAACAAAGACCACCTGCATCCCCTGTTCTGAGAACCGCTCGAGGCTTGGTTGGCCGCGACCCGCGCCCAAGGATTCCAGGTGCTCGTCTACGAAATGTTCCGCACGCTGCAACGCCAAAAATACCTGTACGCCATTGGCCGAACCGTTCCGCCACTCGGCAGGTACGTGACCTACACCCTCGACTCCTGTCACCGCTATGGCATTGCTGCCGACATCGTTCCAATCGATGCCAAAGGCCGCGCCCTGTGGAACGGGTACGACCCGCTGTACCGTGCCACCAGCCGCTTTCGGTCTCGAGTTGCTGGCCTTTGAACGCCCGTACCTGCAACTCGCCGGTGGTCAACTGCGTGCTCGGCACTTGGGCATCAAACCAGACCTGAGAGTTGGATCAACGCATGTTGTGGCCAAGACACG
>JANOWZ010000518.1:0-1554 GCA_031418155.1 Deinococcales bacterium | reverse complement strand
CAGGTGCTGCTGTAACGGCAAGAAGGTGCATCTTATGGTCAAGAAGCATGCGTCGTGGATGAATCAAGTGGGGTTGTGGTTTTCGATTCTGGTTCGGAAGTTGTTGAAGCGTTCGAGTTTCGTTTCAGTCTCAGATTTGCGAGATCGAATTTTAGGGTTTGTGGAGTATTTCAATGTGACGATGGCGAAGCCGTTTAAGTGGACGTGTTTGGGGAAGCCATTGATGATTTGAGTGGGTCAAGAACTTCTGCCAGCGTCCACCAGTGCGGGGCATGGCCTCCGGGCTGCCACTCGAGCGTCATCCTGTTCACGGATTCGTGTTGCGTACCCCGGTCCTGGCTCGGGGCCTTGGGGTGAGCGCCAACACCGTCCGGGTGATCCGCCGCGAACACAGCGAACTGCTCGAGGGTCAACACTGGGTGAGGGCCGAACAGCGCAACGGTGGCCAGCCGACGCACCTCTCACCTCTGGACCCGGGCCGGAAGCCTCGCCGTTTCCGACCTGATCCACAGCGAACGCTCGAGGCTGTTTCGTCAGGTGCTCGAGGCGTTTGTCCTGACGGCTGAGCCGCTGGGCTCGCTGCGGCATTTCGCCTCGCACGCCGGACGTTACACCTTCATCTCCTTGCAACGTCGGGGTGGCGTGGCACTCGAGGTGATTGCCGCCCAGACCGGACACGCCCGCTTGAGCACGCTGCTTGACCATTACCGCACGATCTACCCAGAAGAGAAGGCGGCGACGGTTTACAGCATTGCCGAGAGCCAAAAACGCCGTGATCAACGCGAATCTGAACAGCAGCCAAAGATAGGGCGTAAGTTAGGGCGTAATCGGGCAAAAAGGAAGGGACGCACCTTGAAGAAAGTGCGTCCCTGACATGGTGGGCGGTATAGGATTTGAACCTACGACCTCTCGCGTGTGAAGCGAATGCTCTACCGCTGAGCTAACCGCCCGAGCCCAAAGAGTGTCGCATAGGCTTGGGCTTTTTTCAAGTCCATTTTGGTGTTCGCGTACCTTTTTTACCAATTCGGGGCCATCGCGGGCTTCTCGGGGTTTTGACCGTGTGGCGGTGTGACCGTGTGGCGTTGATTCCCTTCACTCGAGGTTCAGGAGTCTCACTGCGCTCAAACGGTTGTGCGTTGGTCTTGAGCGGCGCTTCATTTCTAAGCATTCCTCAAGGATTCCCTCAGACATGGGCTTGAGCCAGCGGGTACGTTCTTGTCACGAGGACCAACGGGGACGTGAGCACACGATCTCGAGACGGTCCAAACCGGAGGATGTATGAATCTTAAAACCGCAATTGGCACCATCACCCTGAGCACCCTGAGCACCTTGACCATGGTCCTTTCGAGCGCGTTTGCCACGCCGCAGATCAGTCCGCAGAGCATTATTGTCAATCCAGTCCAGGCGAGTTTGTCGGTGAATGTTTCGGTGGATCGTGCGGGCAGCAATCCGGTGTACAACATTGGCGATTCGATTCGGGTCAATGTTCGGGTTTCGGACGATGCGTACGTGTACTTGTTCAGTGTCCATGCCGACGGGCAGATCGATCAAATC
>JANOWZ010000517.1:0-3808 GCA_031418155.1 Deinococcales bacterium | reverse complement strand
GAAGTACGAAACCCACCTTGCCATGCGTTCACCTCGAGTCCTGACCATCTTGGCTTTTTTACAAACCGGTGCGGCCAATGGTTTTGCTGACATCGGCATTCAGCAAGATTTCTTCGACCTCAAAATTTGCCCACGGTTTGCCATCGTCCATCCAGATCACGGCGGATTTTTTCAGCACCGTAACCCCAGCCAGATCGCCCCAGACTCGAGCCTCGTTTAACCACAAGACTTTCTGATCGGTTTTGAAACGCATCGACTCGAAGTACGCGAGCAGGTGCGTTTGGGGATCGAAACGCGCCACAAACGTTTCAGTGTTCGTTCCGAATGGCACCCTCAGGGTTGCCGTCACGTCATCCACGGCGCTCCAACGCACTCGAGGATCGGTCAGTAGGATCGCGGGAAACCACATGGCCTCCGCCCAGATTGCCAGGTTCGCGCCCTGATTCGCTCGAGGATCGTTCTCGGTGGTTCCCCACGGCATGGCCATGCGGCTCGAGCCTGCGATGTAAGACTCGTTGATTTTCAGGATCGGAATTCCGAAGATGGTCGCTTCGATGTAATGCCGGTAATCCTGACCGGCGATGTGCGTGATCCGAAAGCGCGACGGTAGGCTGATCGGTCCGACCGGTCGAAGTGCAGCACGACCCGAAATCACTGCGGAGCGAATCACTGGGATTTTATCGCCATAGAGTTTCCGGTAGAACTTGGCGACCGGTGCGGGTAGACCGACCGGCAAAGGAATCGTCTCGAAGGTTCCCTGTGCTTGCGCGAAAGCAGGAAACGATGCGGGTTGAATTTGCAATCCGATCCAACCGAGCACGATCAGAACGACCAAGCTCGAGAATACGATCCAGATGATTTTGAAAAACAGGTTCATAGAATCCTTACTCGAGATTCTTATGCGGAATCTGGTGTGCGTACAGAAGTTGAATCGGGACTTTCCTGCGGAGGCGCGTCGGTCCGTTCGACCACAATCGTCAAACTTGCGGCCAGGGCCGCAATTGCTCCGATGGCCGCCCAGACGGGCAACAGCAACGCACCGACCACACCGATGGTCAACGGGATTTCGATCAGCGTGTGACCATCATCGTTCTTGATCGTGACCCGATGAACGTTGCCCTCGTGAACCAGTTCCTTGATTTTGCTAAGCACGCTGTCGCCGCTGAGTTTGAATTCTTGAGTGCTGGGTGTCATGTGATTCTCCTTTAAAACGATTTCTCGAGATGGCTTCTTGGACCTGCCGATACCGCAGTGGCAGCACCCAACCCCCGGTGATTGCGCAACTCGAGCATGGGTATGCATACTGATTTGCTCGAGCGCATTCAGCATTGTGCTCGAGCGTTACCATCGAGTTACCGATTCGGAATGCTTTGTGTCAGCCTGCGCTGCTGGTTGTCCAGAACAACGCCAACGCGACATTCAGAACTGAAAGCCCCAGCGAGGCCATGAAACCATTGTTTGAAAGACTGCGGCGACTGGATTCGAGTATGCCGACAATAACGATCATCACCACCAATTTGGCAGCGAATTTGAAATGATGAACATTCTGTTCGGTCGCCTCGACCAACCCCCACAGCACGAGACCCGAAATCAGTTGAACTCGAGCGCCCCACAGCATTGATGGCGATGATTGTTTGTTTGCCGTATTCCACTGGACGAACGCGCCACCAATCAATGCCGCCAAACCCAGCGTGTGAACGAAGACAAGAACAGTTTTGAGAATATCCATATTGACTCCTTTAAAAACGAAAATAGCTGAAATGCTTGAGGCCCCATCGAAAATTCTGAACGTCATTCACGTTTCAACAAGCCTCGTTTTGAAACACTGAGATGGAATGGTCAGGCTGCGAAACTCGAGCATGAACAGATGCAACATCCTCTTGCAGCACCGTCAGCATCTTGCTCGAGCGATTCTTCGGACATGACATCAAGACATCACTGGCATGACTTTTACGTTGGGCTTTTGCAACATCACAAGCAAACCGTAACTGCCCAGGACAAAGGCAATGGCCACACCAAGAATGCTGTTCAAGACGGGCGAAAAGTCTGTTCTGCCGATCATGGCTGTGAAATCGATCAGGAAATGTGCCAGGACCAAAGGCCAAATAATGCCTTTTTTGAGCACCAATGCGGCGAACGCAAAGCCGATGGCCAGTGCGTAAAGAATTTGCACCAAGACATCCGCAAGATTTTTTCCTGACAACACATTCAGGGAATGCGACAGCGCAAAGAGCGATGAGGTGACGATGGCTGCCGTCCAATCCCCTTGAGGTTTGAGGGCATTCAGCATCAAGCCTCGAAAGATCGCCTCTTCTGCGAAGCCGACCATCAGGGTGATGATCAGCAATTGCGTCACGACGAGCACGTTTTTGAGTTCGACACCTGCAAGGAGCGAAACGACGGCTGGCAGGAATGGAACAACGAAATACAACAGGTCAGCCGGTTGATCGGGTGGTCTGAAACCGACAATGCTCCACCAACCCATGACGCTCAGCAGGATCACGGCAATGATGGTCAAGACGAGGTTGGCGAGGCCCTCGAGACCGACGTTGGACAGATTTGTGAAGTGCGCGATGGTCCCCAGCGCGAGGTAAACGAGGATCACCATCACTTCCAAAATGGCCACGAACCAGAATGGGTGGCGTTCGGCAAATCGAGATTGAGTCACGGATTTCTCCTTCGGACGATTTCGAGTTTCTCTCGTTGCGGTCAGACTCGAGCGGACCCGTTCAGTTCTTGCTGCACTTCAAATCTCGAGGTCAAATCACCATCACGTCCAGGCTCGAGGTCAGGTCGCTTGAGCCGCGCCTCTTTCTGGTACGGCCAGCGGTTGCCCAGGCTTGCGCAGGCTCAGCCACAACGCCCCCAGGCCCAGCAGTAATGCGCCCAACGCGAACAGGCTGCCCAACACCGGAATCTGCAACAGCAGGGCCAGAACGAACGCACCGCCGAGGGAGGCCAGCAGCATCGAATTTGATCCAGCTTTGGCCTGAAGGGTTTGCAGCAGCAAAGAACCGATTTGATACGCCGCGAATCCCTGAGCCGCCAAGACTGCCAGCCAACAAAGCAACACGGTCACGCCCAGCAGGACGGGTGCACCGACGAAGGCCAACGGCAGGCCGAGGTTGCCAAAATTAAGCAGGGTCAGCACCACAGCCATTGCCACCAGCACGAACACACCCAACAGTGCGGCCAGTGGCAGGCCAAAGAAGGCCAATGCCCCGTACCCGAGGCTGGCGGCAGGCAACGCACGAAGCTTCTCGGTCACGCTGACCAGTCGTGGTCGGGCCAGCCAGACCAACAGCAGCACTGCCAAGGCGATGCCAACAAAGGTTCGCAGAAATTCGGCGAAAGGACTGGGCCGAATCGGGAGGTTGACCCCAGAGATCGGTGCGTAAGTCACCGTGCCGCCAACCACACCGGCAGGCAATGCCGGGTTGTTGGGAGTCTGCAAGGTCAAGTCACCATTGATGTGACCACCGGGCAAGAACCTCAGGCCAGGGGTTCCGGGTGAGAGCCAGTTGCCGGTCAGTATTTGCGTATCACCAACCGCAAACTGGGCTTTGCCGCCGATGACCCCGCCAACGTCGATGCCGTTTGCCCCGCCGTAAGCGTTGCGATTCACCTTGCCGTTCAGGTGTGCTTGGCTGCTGCCGAAGGCCACATCGCGCCCGATCACGGAACCGGGTGCAAGCTCGATCTCTGAGCCAGCGGCCAGCAGGTCACGCCCGACGTTGGCTCCGTTCTGAATGCGAATCACGGAACCGGCGAACCGTGCCGTCTGCGAAACCTTACCGCCAAGGATCAA
>JANOWZ010000516.1:0-3247 GCA_031418155.1 Deinococcales bacterium | reverse complement strand
GAGGTGATCGTCAAAGTAACGGCGGATTTCGATGGGTGTGAGTTTCAGGGCTCGGGTTTGCCAGATCAGCATCGCCTCGAGTTGGGCGGCACGTGAACCGATGAATGGCAGGTTTTCTTGTGCGGCAGCCACCACGGCGATGCGTTCATCGATCAAGTTCTCGAGCGCTTTGACTTTGAAAAATTTGGGCAGCAACTCGCTCGAGCCAGCACCGGCCCGCGAGAGCAACGCTGCAACCTGCGGGTTGAAGTACACCGCCCGGTTGAGGTCCGCGAGCATTACGCGCTCCGGGTTGTCGCCCGCACCGACCAGCGCAACCAGCGGATTGAAAAACTCGAGTTTTGGTCGATCTGAAATCGAACCGTCAGGGAAACGCAAAACCGCACTGGAACGCAAACCCTCGAGCCAGCTTTCGATCTCTTGATCGCGTTTGAGCGGCATGGCTTCCGCCTCGATCTTGGCCTTGGTTTTTGCAGGTTGCAGGGAGAGGGTTTGCTGCGCGACCGGCACGAATTTGGAGACACGCACCACGTAAATGTTCGCACCATCACGCACCGGATCGGTCAGGCCGCCCTTCTCGAGCTTGAACACGGCATTCGCCACTTTCTCTGGGAAAGCAGACCGTGTGACCAAGCCAGGGTACTCGCTGCCATCATTGTTGACTGCACCACCACGGACTGCTCCAGCACTCGAAAACCCTCGGGCGAGGGCCGCAAAATCCGCGCCCGCCTTGGCACGTTTGATCATCTCTTTGGCGGTCTCGAGTGATTGCACCACGATCTGACGGGCAAGCACGCGATCTTGCAGCACACCGGAAGCTGCAAACTTTTCGCGGTTGAATTTCAGGAAAAACTCGAGTTCAACAGGTGTGATGCTGGCTGTTTCACGCACTTGCGCAATGCGTTTGTTCAAGCGAAACGACTCGCGCACAACCTCACGCAGGCTGAAATCTGTGTAACCCAGTTTCTCGAGCCGAGCGTTGTACGCCTTTTCGGTCACGAGTTTTTCCCGCGTGCGAAAATCTGAGACGAACTTCTCAACCTCATCTTCTGTGACCAGCATTCCAGCCGCGTCCTGACGTGTGACCTCGAGCAAAATCGCCTGATCGAGCAAGAGGTTCTGAAAATCCTGGCCAATTGCCCCGGCAAATTTTGCGTTGAACACCGGATTGCCACGACGCACCCGGTCGAGCATTTCGGGCAGCACCGCCTGGTTGTTGACGAAAAACAACGGTGCAATCAACGCCGGATCGGGAGCCGTGGGGTTGTTCGCGGGGGGCGTTGTTTGCGCAAACGTCGAACTGCTCCAGACCAAACCGCTCAATAGGGCAACTGTGAACGCCGGAATCAACCGTGAACGCTCGAGGGCAACGAACTGAATCATGCCAGATTTTATCGCGGCAGAAGATGAGCATTTGAGGAGAAGACGAGACGAGGGAAAGAGAAAAGATGATACAGAAAAGTAACGGCCCGACTGCTCGAGACAACTTTGGGTTTACTTTGCTCTTTCTTGCTCACAAGACAGCACCTTCTTGATCCTAACCATGCACCTGTCTTGATCCCAACCATGCACCTGACGGGCGGGATCGCTCACGGGCTTGGGCCGCTGGCGGGCTGTTCGCGCTTCCTCTTCTGTGACTTTCCTCTGCCTTTAAAGGTTCGCGCCCTGAGCCTTCAGAGCTTCTCGCAACTCGAGCCCATCAATCTCTTTCGCAGTTAAACCTCGAGCAGCCATCCAGGCGGCGGCGAGACCGGCAGCTTCGCCCATGCTGTGGCAGTTCTGCTGCACGCGAATCGCACTCTGTGCCTCGAAGGTCGCACTGGCACAACGACCCGGCACCAACACGTTCTCAAGCCCAAGCGGAATGATCGAACGCAACGGGATTTCATGAAAAGCATCCGCTTTGAAATACGGGAAATCCCCGGTGCGTTCATGCACCAACTTCTTCCCACGAGGCGTGTGGATGTCCACCGGATAGTGATTCCTGCAAATCGCATCCTCAAAGGTTTTGCATTCCAAAATATCCTCGAGCGTCAACAGATACTCGCCACGCACGCGACGGGTTTCACGCACACCAACCATCGGGGCGTAACTGGCGATGAACGAATCTTCGCAACCCTCGAGATACCGGCGACAGAAATTTAACAGGCGATCAATGGCGAGTTTGCCATCCACCTGCGCCCTCGAGAGCGTCCAAGCGTCCGCACCATCGTTGATCTCGGCATCCAGGCGTGGGCAGTTGAAGCTGATGCACCCTGGCATTCCCGGCACGCTAAACCCCTGGAAGTAATCACCATCACGTTCGAGCAGCACGCCATCGCTCACGGCCTGACGAAACAACGGCTCGAGCGTGGATTTCTTGTCCCAGACCATCCAGAAGTGCATGAACTTTTCTGATTCCTGCTCCTGCCCGTGATGCGCCAAAAACGCGCACAACCGCTCGAGGTTCACGCCACCGAGGATGAACCGCAAACTCATCGACTGATGCAAACCCTCGCCATCACCAGCATCAAACGGTACGCCAGCACGCACACACACATCCGCATCACCAGTCGAATCAATACAACTTTTCGCCTCGAGCCTGCACAACCCGTCCTTGTTGTGAACCACAACGCTCGAGATGCGAGCCCCCTCGAGTACCGGCGCGACGAACTGCGAATGGTACAAGACCTCACCACCAGCCTCGACCAACATCCGCTCGAGCACAAACTTCATTCCCTCCGGGTTGAACCAATTGTCATTGTTGTTCACATCCACCGCACCATCACCACGCGCAATCAGACGCGATTTTAAATCATCTGTGATGCCACGGTTCAAATTCTGCCCACTCGAGACATTGCGCATCAACGGAGTGACCTGCGCATTCGTGCCAGAACCCCCCAAACTGCCCAATGCTTCGACCACAAGCGTTTTAGCTCCCGCTCGAGCACTCGAGATGCCCGCAATCGCGCCCGCTGTGCCACCACCAACCACGATCACATCCCACAAACCCGCGTTCAGGATTGGCACGTTTAAATCACTGACGTTCATGGTTTGAGTTTAACGGGAAAGGCAAGGTCAAAGGCGGCCCCCACCGTCACCTTCGGTGCCACCTCCCCGCAGGGCCGGAGGTACAGGTCAAAAGCTGGGCTCGAGAATGCGGGGAATGAGCTCACAGATGCCCAGAAATAGCGTGTTTTAGGGGTTCTCGTGTCAGAATCCGTCTGGATCGATTTAAAACGACAATACGGTCGAAGGAGAAACGCAT
>JANOWZ010000515.1:0-2592 GCA_031418155.1 Deinococcales bacterium | reverse complement strand
TTGATGCACGAGGCTGGCGTGCCCGAGAACGTGATTCAAGTCGTGACCGGCAGGGGCGATGTCGGCGCGATGATCACCGACACGCCGAAAGTCAACGCGATCAGCTTCACCGGCAGCACCGCCACCGGCAGCCGCGTCATGGCGAACGGTGCGAAACACATCTCGCGGGTTTACCTCGAGTTGGGCGGCAACGACCCGTTCATCGTTTTCGAGGATGCCGATATGGACATTGTGATGGAACACGCCGCGTTTGCCCGCACGTACTGCAACGGGCAGTGCTGCGTCGCCAGCAAACGCTTCATCGTGCATCACAGCAAGCGCGAGGAATTCACGGCGAGATTGCTCGAGTCCTTGAAGTCATACACCGTCGGTGATCCGATGAACGCCAGCACCAAAGTTGGCCCGATGATCCACGAGGCCGCCGCCAAACGTGCCGAGGAACAAATCGCACTGACCGTTTCGCAAGGTGCTCGAGTCTTGAGCGGTGGCGAACGTTACAACCGAACCTTTCTCGCGCCGACCGTGCTCGAGAATGTCACACCAGAAATGGATGTGGCTCGAGACATGGAAATTTTTGCGCCCGTCTTTCCGATCATCAGTTTCAAAGAGGACCGTGAAGCCATCGAGATTGCGAACGCCTCGATTTACGGCTTGAACGCGGGCGTATTTACGAACAACATCAACCGAGCGATTCAAGCGGGCTACCAGATCGAATCCGGCACGGTTTGCGTCAACGGTGCGGGCCTGTATCACCCCGATGCCGCCGCCTTTGGTGGTTTCAAACAGAGCGGTCTGGGCCGCGAAGGAACGCTGACCGGGCTCGAGGAGATGACACAAACCAAGACCATCGTTTTCCGAAATGCCCTGTCCTGAATAACCCGTCATAAATTTCTTGAATTGAAATCATCCACGAGCACTTTCTGAACCCAATCGCTCGACCGTAATCACTGAACCTCAACTCCCACCTCGAGCACACTGACTCGAGTTCGTTCACCAATGCCCAAAACGCTCAACTCGAGCGTCTATTCAACCGACCCAATCGCGTGGTCGTGTCTCTATTGTCCGAAACGTTCAACCGAGGAGGTGAGGCGCAAACACATTCAGCCAAGCATCAACCCGAAGCCCTCAACGCACCAACACAACCGAAACTCCAACGGAGGGAATATGAAGTACAAACACTTGATCGTGACCGGCGCACTCGCGCTCGCAACGGGCGCATTCGTCGCACAGGCCGCAGGCGTGGGCGGCAAACTCGAGGTTTTTTCCTGGTGGACGGCGGGCGGCGAATCCGAAGGGTTGGACGCGCTCTTCAAGATCATGAAAGCCCAAAATCCAGACGTTGAAATCGTCAACGCGACTGTTGCCGGTGGTGGCGGCACGAACGCGCAGGCCGTGTTGCGCACTCGAGTGTTGGGTGGCAATCCACCGGATTCGTTCCAGGTTCACGGCGGATCGGACATTTTGGACAACTGGGTCAAGGCGGGCAAGATGGAGGACATCAGCGCCATCTGGACCAAGAACGGCTACGACAAGGTGATCCCAAAAGGCATCCAATCGCAATTCATGGCGGACGGCAAGTTCTACGGGATGCCAGTCAACATTCATCGCAACAACAATTTGTACTTCAACAATGCGCTCTTGGCGAAAGCGGGCGTTAAAGCTCCGACCACGCTGGCACAATTCTGGATCGCGGCAGACAAGCTCAAGAAGGCGGGCATCACGCCGCTCGCGCTGGGCAGCCAAGGCAACTGGGAAATCACGATGCTGCTCGAGAACTTGCTCGTCGCCTCGGGCGGTGCGGGGTTCTACAACGACCTGACGGCGGGCAAAATCGCTTGGACGGACGCTCGAGTGATCAAAGCGTTGACGAACCTCAAACGCCTGATGGGGTATGTCAACAAGGACCACGCGGCGCTCTCGTGGGATCAGGGTGCGGGTTTGGTGCTGAATGGCAAAGCCGCGTTCAACATCATGGGCGATTGGGCCAAAGGCTACTTCCTGTCCAACAAATGGACCGCCGACAAGGAATTCTCGAGCGTTCCCGCACCCGGCACACTGGGTACGTTCATCGCCACGAACGATGCGTTCGGACAACCAACCGGCGCACCGAATCAGGCCGCCGTTGCCGAATGGTTGAAACTGTTGGGCAGCAAGGAAGGCCAAGAGCAATTCAACATCAAGAAAGGTTCGATCTGCGCCCGCACCGATTGCGATCCGAAACTGTTCGACCCGATTGGTCAACGCACCATGAAAGATTTCTCGAGCAACGCGATTGTCGCCACCATCGCGCACGGCAGCGCCATGAAAGGCTCGTTCGTCTCCGCACTGCATGACGAGATGGGCGTGTTTGCGCTCAAAGGCGATGTGCAACAGACCGCCGCGAACCTCGAGAAGCAGGCCAAAGACCTCGGAATTCGCTGAAGCTCAAGACTCTTATTCTGATTGATCTTTTCTTCAATTTTTGCAGCGCGGTTGGTTCCTGGCCTTCGGGAACCAACCGCGCAAATCGAGATTTTATTTTTTGATTGGTTGAATTTTTTCCTCGCTTCGATAGGGCGAACATGGAGTTCACCCCTACGAGAACTGGTTTTC
>JANOWZ010000514.1:0-5370 GCA_031418155.1 Deinococcales bacterium | reverse complement strand
CGGTGGTTTCGCCGCTGCTCGAGCCGAGAACGGCCTGTTCGCGCAACTCTCGTACCGTGACCCGCACATCGTTCGCACGTTTGGCGTGTACCGCAATGCGGCACAATTTGTGCTCGAGAATCCGATCAGTGCCGAATCCTTGAAGGAATCCATCCTCGCATCGTGCAAAGAAGTGGACCCGCTCTTGAGTGCCGACAGCAAGGGAACGACCCGTTTCTTCAACGACTTGGCTGGCTACACACTGCCGGTGCTCGAGGCGTTCAAACGCAGGTTGCTCACAGTGACCAGCAACGATTTGCGCCGCGTTGCCCAACAATACCTTTCGCCCGAGAACTTGGATGCGAACGGTGCAATGGCAGTCATCACTGGGGCCGAGAAGATTGTGGCCGCGAACCTCGAGATGGGCGGAATCTTCACGGTCAGCCCGGTATGAGTGAGGCCGTCTGATGGACGCTTACCTTCGCAACCTTCGCGCCAAAGTCGGTCATGACCTGATCAAAGCCCCCTGCGCGGGCATCGTGCCTCGAGATACCCAAGGTCGGATCGGTTTGGTGCGCCGCAGCGATGACGGAACCTGGGGCCTCGTCGGAGGCTGGATGGGTCCTGGCGAAAACGTCCTCGAGTCCGCTGTGCGCGAAATGCTCGAGGAGACGGGATTCACGGTTGAGGTCACGGGTTTGCTCGGCATTTACAGTGAGCCAGATCAGATGCGTTGGACCTACCCGAATGGCGATCAGGCCGAATTCGTGACCATCGTTTTTGAGGCCAAGATTCTCGAGAAAGTTGGCGAAACCGATGGCGAAGCCCTCGAGTTCACGTTTTTCGCACCCGAGGACCTGCCGGAGATACGCTTGAATGACGCTCAGATCATCCGTGATGCGGTTTCACAAGGTTCAAGACCTTTCATCCGTTAACTCACGTTTCACGGGCATTCCAACCGCTACAATCCAAATGTGAGCCTCGAGATCGAACGTTACCAAAGCACCATCGTCACCATCGACGTGCCGCTCGAGAATGACGGGCGGGCCGAACGTGACCGTGCGACGCAACTCACGACTCGGGCCGCGTTGACTTGTGCCGCAATTTCTGCCGAGCCGATCCCTTGGCTGGATACTGCGCTGGTCTTGCCGATTCAAATCAAACTTGTGATCGACATTGGCCGCGCCTATGGCTTCACCCTGACCCGCGCACGCGCCCGCAGTGTCGCCCTCGAGTTGGGTGGAGCGTTCCTATATGGTTACGCCTCCCGGCAATTCGCTCGAGGTATCGCCAAGATCACCATGCCGGTCGTGGGAGGCTTGGTCACGGCTCCAGTCGTTTATGCCAGCACGTTCACGCTCGGCAATTTGGCCGAACGGTACTTTCGGGCGCAACGTGGCGACCTGCCGCCGCTTTCAAAAGAGGCCAGCAAAGAGTGGGCCGATTCATTGTTGCACGAAGGTAAGAAACTCGCGGCGCAACTGACCCTACAAGATTTACGGCGGGCGCTCGAGGGCTTCGGGCGTTTTCGATCCACAATTCGTCGCCGGTAACACCACAGGATTTCGGAAGATTCGTGTACACTCGAACCAGATGAGTCCGCAAATGTCACACTCTGACCAGATTCGTGTCGCTCGAGTTGCCTCGCGCACCGCCTGTCGTTGCTGTCCCTGAGCGGTTTTGCCGGTATTTTTTCGTACCCGACCTGCTCGAGCCCGAACCTGCTCGAGCGTTTTTCTGTGTTCAAATGGAGGGCATATGACGATTCGCTTATACAACACGCTCTCGAGAAGCAAAGAAGATTTCGTGCAAACCGTGCCGGGTTACGTCGGCATGTACCTCTGCGGCCCGACGGTCTATTCCGACGCGCACCTCGGGCATGGCAAAACTGCTGTGGCTTTCGATGTGATTCGCCGTTGGTTCGAGTATCGCGGCAACCGCGTGCGTTTCGTCTCGAACATCACCGATGTCGGTCACATCACCACCGAGGACTCCGACGAGGGCAACGACCGGATTGGACAGCAGGCGAAAAAAGAACGGCTCGAGCCGATGGAAATTGCCGACAAGTACATGTGGGGCTATTTTTCTGACATCGGCAAGTTGAACGTCAAAAAACCCAGCATCAATCCTCGTGCGACCGGGCATATCCTTGAGCAGATTGAGTTGGTGCAACGCCTGATCGAACGCGGGCTGGCGTATGAAGTCAACGGCAGCGTTTACTTTCGCGTGACGGCGTTTCCTGGTTACGGCAAGCTCTCCGGGCGTGAGATCGAAGACCTCGAGAGTGGCACCCGCGAAATCGTGCGTGGCGAAAAGGAAGACCCTCGAGACTTTGCGCTCTGGAAATTCGCCGAACCCGAGCACATCATGCGTTGGAATTCACCGTGGGGTGAGGGCTTTCCCGGCTGGCACATCGAATGCTCAGCGATGGCACTCAAATACTTGGGCGAGGGTTTTGACATTCACGCGGGCGGTTTGGATTTGCAATTCCCGCATCACGAGGCCGAAATTGCGCAGACCGAAGGCGCGGGGTACAAGTTCGCCCGCTATTGGTTGCACGGCAACATGTTGACCATCAACGGCGAGAAGATGAGCCGCAGCAAGGGCAATTTTTTAACGCTCGAGGATTTTTACAAGGACCACGATCCACTGATTTTGCGTTTCATTTACGTCTCGAGTCAGTACCGCAGCATCGCCGAGGTCAGCGATGATTCGATCAAAGCTGCCGAAAGTGCGCTCTCGAGGTTGCGTGAAGCAAGACGCGAAATCATTCGCAAGCTCGAGACGGCCAGCGATGGGAACGACGTGGCACTCGATGCAAAGATTGCGGCATTCAGGCTCGAGTTTGAAACGGCGATGGACGATGATTTTAATACGCCTGAGGCACTGGCGGCACTGTTCGGATTGACCAGAGAAATGAACGGTGCGGGCAAAGCTGGGCGCGGCACGCTCGAGAGGGCTCTGGCCGCGTTTGATGACTTGGGCGAGGGCGTGCTCGGCCTCTTCCCGGCTGGTTCTGACAATGCGGGCGGAATGAACGAAGAACTCTTGAGCGGCCTGCTCGAGATTGCAATTGATGCACGAAAGACATACCGGCTCAACCGGGATTTCCACAAATCAGATGCGCTGCGTGAACGGCTGAAAGAACTCGGCGTACAACTTGAGGATACGGTGGAGGGCACGCGCTGGAAATTGGGATAAAGAACTCGAGATGAAAAAGGGCGAACCGAAATGGTTCGCCCTTTCTTGATGTTTAACTCGAGGTTCAGTCGCCGCTGTTCAGTGCTTGCTCTGCTCGGGTAATTTCGCGTTGACGCTTTTCGATGTCCGCACCGACGGGAGGGCCTTGAAACACCCTGCTCATGGAGTGAATGCCAACCAATGCTAGAAGCAGAGCAAGGTTAAGCAGGATGACATCCAATCGCCAAGGATTTCCCGCAACCGCACTATCCCGGAACGACTGAAGCCCAAACACGGCGCTGAGAACAAGCACAGCAAGCCCACCAATAAAGCTGTACAGCGGCGGGAAGCTCCGAACAAACCAAACCACCGCAAGAATGGCAAAGAATCCGACAGTGATGAAAAATGCCTTGTCGTTTGGTGGTTGAATTCCAATTCCGAAGATCAGCACCATCGCTGCCAGCGCCAGCCCCGCAACAATCCGAAATGCTGGGCCAAGGTCCCACGGTCCCATGTTGGTCCATTTGTTTCCGTAGGCCAGCAGTCCCGAAAGGATCGGCATGGCGTAACTCAGAAACAAGAAAATCACGGTAACAGATACGATGGTCGTGTACACCGGTGCGTACAACGTGAACAAAAAGCTGATGATCGCACCGACCCAGATCGCTGCGACGGGTGTGCGGTAGGTCGGATGAACGCCGCGCAGGGCGCTCGGGAAGCCGCCGTCTCGAGCGAACGCGAAGATCATGCGGCTAACGCTGGTGACGGTGGCAAGACCGCACAAGAACTGTGAGGCGAAAATGCCGACGTACAGGATTTCGCGCAGCGGGCTTGGGATGACCGTGTTCACGGTGTCAAAGAAGACACCCCAACCGGTCGCCGCGCCAGCCTTCATGTCTGGAATGGCAATCACGAAGGCGATCAGCATGATCCAACCGAACAGACTGCTCCAGAGCACACTCGAGACGATGCTGCGGGGCACGGCCTTTTGCGCTCCGATGGTTTCTTCGCTGGTGTGCGCACTGGCATCGAATCCGGTGATCGTGTAGATCGGCAACAACAGTCCAAGCAAGAACACGCCGAGCATGCTCGAGTTCACGGGCCAAACGCCACCACCGAGATCGCCGGAGTTGTTGGTGAACGTCCAGAGCCTCGAGAAGTCACGGGTTGGTGCGTAGTAGAACAGGGCCAAGGTCAGGATGATAGCGACCGCGAAGATCAGGTAGCCGGAGAAATCGGTCAGCATCGAGGTCAGTTTGATGCCGAAGTGATTGATCACGGCCTGCAAAATCGTGATCGAGGCAACGAAGACGATTTGTGTTACGTAACCGGTATCACGTCCGAAGGCTCCGGCTGCGAAGAAGAATGTACCGACATTGATTGCACCCAAGACCGTGACCAAACCAAGTAGGTTGAGCCATGCGGTTGCCCAACCCCAGCCGCGTCCACCGAGAATGCTGCTCCAGTGGTACAAGCCGCCCGCTGTCGGGTAGGCACTGGCAATCTGTGCCATACCAAGGGCAAAAACGAAGCTGATCAAACAGCCAATGGGCCAACCGATTCCGATGGCTGCACCACCCACGCCGCCAATCGCCTGTCCAAGTGAGTTGATCCCACCCGAGAGAATGCAGATGATGCTGAAGGCAATCGCAAAGTTGCTAAACGCCTTCATTCCTCTCGAGAGTTCCTGGGCGTAACCCATGCTGTGCAACGTTTTAACGTCGTCGGAAATTTGCTTATCGCTCATGAATCCCCTCCAAAGGTGTGAGCAAGAACGTCGGTTGAATTGCGCGAAAAAGTCTGGAACTCACTTCTTTAAATCACAAACCGGTACGACAGTTCAAAACCTCGAGCGCCGAGGTTAGGACGGAATTGTGACTTGTAGCTCCATGCGCGAGCGTAATGGTTCCTGCAATCGTTGTCAAATGAGGAACCAAGTGTCAAAGCCAGCGTTTTCGCAAGCGTGACGCTCAGATCGAAATACTTCTGTTGGTGAAAGGGATCACCTCAGCCGAGGGTTTTGCGCACGCCTTCGAGGTGGTGCAGGTCATGATAAACCGCGAACTCGAGCATTTCACGCACGCTGAGCAATCCGAGCAAAGGATGCGGCATGGCTTTGGCATCCAAGTCGGCCTCGGTCCAGGTTTGCATGGCTTGTCTCAAGCCGGTTCCGGCCTGCTGGTAAGCTTCAAGAATCTGGTGTTGACTCGA
>JANOWZ010000513.1:0-6954 GCA_031418155.1 Deinococcales bacterium | reverse complement strand
TCGGGTTGCACGGATCGCGCTGGTTGAATCCCGTGTTCCTCGAGATCAGCCCGTCACGTCCTGAACCGGTCCCCCTCGAGCGCCCGTACCTGCCCGAGCCCACCTGTCAACTCGAGCAACACTGAAACCCATTCCTTGACTCGAACACGAGACAACGCTAGAGTTGTCTCGTGATTCCACCGTTCCAAGAGGCTCGAGCGTCAGGGTGGGCAGCCGTCTTCGCCCTGACCCTCTGCGTGGCGACACTGATCGCATCCGAGTTCATGCCAGTCAGCCTGCTGACACCAATTGCTGCCAATCTGCACCTCAGCGAGGGTCAAGTCGGCCAGGCCATCGCCGTCTCGGGCCTCTTCGCCGTCCTGACGAGCCTCACGATTTCCTCGGTCACACGCGGCATTGACCGTCGCCGCGTACTTTTGGCACTGACCCTGCTGATGGGGGCATCGGGCGCAACCGTGGCGTTCGCGCCGAACGCTGCTGTCTTCATGGTCGGGCGGGCGCTGATTGGAATGGTCATCGGCGGCTTTTGGTCGATGTCGGCAGCCACCGTCATGCGCCTCGTGCCGACGGCGGAGGTGCCACGGGCGTTGGGGATGCTGAACGGTGGCGGTGCGCTCGCCAGCACCATCGCCGCGCCGCTGGGCAGTTTTCTCGGGCAGTACATCGGGTGGCGCGGTGCCTTCTTTGCCGTGGTGCCACTCGCGGTGCTGACCCTGATCTGGCTGTTCGTGAGTCTGCCGCCGATGCCTTCCGAACATGGCCCCAGTGGTGGTTCGGTCTTCCGGGTCCTGCGTCGTCGTCGGGTTCCTTTGGGGATGCTGGCCGTCACCGTGTTCTTTCTGGGGCAATTCATGCTCGCCACCTACCTGCGCCCGTTTCTCGAGACAGGTCCACACGCCAGCGTCTCGATGATCTCACTGCTGTTGCTGATCAATGGTGGTGCGGGCCTGCTCGGAAGTTCGCTGATCGGCGTGCTCCTGCGGACACGGCTGTACGGCCTGCTGATCGTCATGCCGCTCTTGATGGCCGCCCTCGCGGTTGCCCTGACGCTGTTTGGCAGTTCCCCTTTCACGGTCGGCCTGCTGTTGGCTGGTTGGGGCTTTGTCGGCACGGCGGCACCGGTCGCGTGGTGGACGTGGCTGAGCCGGGTGCTTCCCGACGATGCCGAAGCGGGCGGCGGTTTGATGGTGGCCGTGATTCAACTGGCCATTGCCCTCGGAGCCACGGTGGGCGGCCTGATCTACGACGCGAGCGGCCATCAAAACACCTTCCTGGTCAGCGCGGCGGTGCTGTGTGCGTCGGCGCTCTTTGCGGGGCTGGCGTGGCGTGTGGAGCGGCAGAACCAGACAGCAGATGGACTGCAAAAGATGAGCCGTGTCGAGAGCAGCAACGCATGATGGCAGATCGAAACTCTCGAATTGAGCGACCCGAATAGAGGAGAGGTGAACCGATGATTCAGAATGAACGCGAGTACCGCATCACCAGCGCTTGGCTGAAACGTTTCGAGCGTGATGTGGAAACACTCGAGCACAACCCGGCCAAACCTGGCGTGCATCCGAAATTGCACAAGGCCAGGATTGACGCGAGCCGCAGTCAAGCCGAAGATTTGCGGGCGCAACTCGCGGCGTTCGATGCGTTGCGTTCACATCAAATCTCGAGCGTGACCGTGACGGGTCTCGAGGGTTTGGCGAACGCGCTGATTCAGGCACGGATCGCGGCGGGGTTGACACAGGAGGAATTGGCGGATCGTTTGGGCTTGAAGAAGCAACAGGTGCAACGGTACGAGGCGACCCGGTACGCGACGGCGAACCTCGAGCGGTTGAATGCCGTGGCAGACGCGCTCGAAGTCAGTGTCAAAACAGATGTAATTTTTGCCCGACGAAGGTAGACGTATCAGCAATCAATTTCAAGAATTTACAAATTTCAAGCGCCAGCTTGATGTGTTATCTGATCGATCTGCTCGAGGTAGTGCGTTCCAAATTGAGCACCTGAAGGCCGCTAACTTGGTGAAATGATCGACCTTGGTCGCAGCGATTTGACATGTTCAACACGACTTCTCGCAGTATTGAAACAATGAGCGTGGTCGCGGTCACAAAAGTTTTGAGTCGCTGTTGTTTGTCTTTTGGATCATGCACGGAAATCAATTCCGAATATGATCGCCATGACGAAGCAGCCGTGAAAAGATCGTCATAATATTCTGGTTGACTTTTGTATGGAAACCATGCCGAATGCGCGTGCTTATCGTTTGTTTCATTGGGGGTGCCGACAAGGAACGGGCGCGAGATTGCTCTAAGCTGTCCCAACCAAACCTAACTTCAAACGGTACGAGGCTCCATAGCGTCGAGTACGCATTTTTCAGGATCGAATACTGAGACCTTCAATTGGGACATGCACACGACAAGTCAAAACACCTTTAGATCTACGGGCGGAAAATAGTGTCTAGCACAGCTTGAATTTCTTAAAGTAATTCAGCGCCCGAATCTTATTGATACCCTTTACTGGTGATTGTGTTCGTGTGGTGCGTACTGGTTAGGCATCAGGGGAAGATTTGGTCGAATAAGTATGGTCGTTTGGTTCGGGCTCGATTTGGGCTGGGGTTGTCGTTGTTGACTCGAGCGTTTTGTCAGGTTGGGACAGTATTCAATCGGTTCGTGCAGTTACTGTTGAATACGTTTTCTGGCCAGCTTCCAGAAACTGTCGGGTACTGAACGAATGATCTGTCGGGTTCAGAGCGATTTGGCAACACTTTCGAGCAATTGCCGCATCTGGATATACCCACGACGTTTGGCATGCTCGAGCGGTGTCACGCCGTTCCTGTCGGCAATGCGCCAGTTCGCACCGGCAGCCAACAGCAGGCGAACCACCTCGGTATGGCGTGACCCACCATCGCCCAGGATGATGGCTTCAAGCAGGGCCGTCCAACCGAGGTTGTTAATGTGATCACGTGGCGCATTGGCCTCAAGCAGCAACTTAACCACTTGCACATATCCCAGATGGGCGGCGGCAATCAAAGCGGTTCCCTGGTAAGGACTGGTGATATTCTTCGCACTGGCTCCAGCCCGCAAACCCAGTCGGAGCATCGGTAAATCATTGCGCACAGCAGCAATCGTGATCAGGTCATAGCGTTGCCAATCAAAAGCATTGGGATTGGCTTTGCCCGCAAGCAACGCTCGAGCAGCCTCGAGATGACCGAAATGTGCCGCCACCAGCAACGGTGTGCGTTCCTGTTCATCACGAATGTCAAGTTGTGCTCCCGATTGAATCAGAAATTGAATCGCTTTGACATCGCCGGATGCGGCTGCGGCCAACAAGCCCCGATACGTTTGAACCTGATCTTGTGACGGTGCAGTTTGGGCCAACACCGAACCCAGCAACAGACAGCCCATCAACAGCCAATGCCTCATGCGTTCCACCTTTCTGATGGGCGGGTTGCATAACCCTCGAGCCTTTGTGCCAACCTGCCCATACCCAACTTCAAACAACCAAGATCAAAGACGGTCTTTGATCTTGTCAATGCCCGCCTGAGCGCACGTCGCATCCGCATCACCGCTGGGCGCACCACCCACACCGATGGCCGCAATCACCTCCGTGCCGGATTGAATCGGTAGACCGCCACCGAGGGCGATCACCTCGCTGATCGTGCCAAGCGCTGGATTGCCCAGCACCCGTTGCGCAAACATTGTGGTGGGAATGCGAAAGGTCAACGATGTGTAGGCTTTGCGTTGTGCAGTATCGGGCGTGTGCAAACCGGCGTTGTCATCTCGCAAGACGGCTTTGAGGTTGCCACCTCGATCAAGCACCACGACACTGACCCGATAACCATCGGCCCGGCATTTCTCGAGCGCGGTCATGGCCGCCTCTTGCGCCAATGCAATCGAAATGTTTTTTTCGGTCAAGACCCCCTGAGCGAGTACCACGCCACCCGCAACCAAGGCGAGGACGAGGGATTGAACGGCGAACTGTTTGCGATTGAGTTTCATCAAAACCTCCCGATCGAAGCCCATCCTAAAGAACACCCTCCAACTTGACCATTCGGTTGATTTCGTGCCGGCATGCGTAGTTCTACGGATACTCGAGACCCGTCAGGTACAACCGCACCAGTCCAGCCAAAGAATCCACCTCGAGCTTTTCGAGCAAATGGGCGCGGTGCGTTTCAACAGTGCGCGGCGAAAGCTTCAGGTTTCGGGCAATCTGTTTATTGGTCAGGCCATCCACCATCAGGCGCAAAACCTCGAGTTCACGTGGACTGAGTTTGCTTAAGCGTTCACGGGCCTGACGCGAGGTGCTCAGGCGTTCACGCGAACGGATGTGGGTACGCACGGCGCGTTGCAGTGTTTCGATCAGGGTTTGTTCATCAATCGGTTTGGTCAAGAATTCGACCGCGCCACCCAGAAACGCCCGTCGAGCCAAATTGACATCCCCATGACCCGTAATCACCACCACCGGCAAATCGACGTTGCGTTGACGCAGGAGTTCTTGAAGCTCCAAACCACTCATGCCCGGCATGCGAACATCCACCACCAAACAACCGAGGGCTTCAGCATCGAGTTGCTCGAGGAAAGCGAACGGCGAAGCGAACGCTTGCACGTTGAGGCCAATCGTGGTGATCAACAGGGCGAGCCCTTCGCGCACCGCCTCGTCGTCGTCGATCAGGTAAACGACGACCTGACCTGTGATCGGTTTAGCGGACACCAGCCACCTCATCAAATGCTGGCATGGTCAAGGCAAAGCGAGCACCGCCCCCATCAGCGTTTTCAGCAACCAGTGTCCCACCCATGCTTTGCAGCAAGGTTTGCGATAATGACAAGCCCAAACCAAGCCCACCCGGTTTGCTCGAAACGAACGGTGTAAACAGACGAGGCAGTACCTCCGGGGCAATACCGGGACCAAAATCACGCACCTCAAGCCGGATGCTTGTGGCCTTCCGTTGCACCACAATCTGAATTACCCGTCGGTCTGTGGATTCTGAGGCAGTCACCTCAACCGCGTTGCGCAGCAAATTGTGCAACACCTGCTCGAGTTGAATCGCGTCGCCCACCACTTCCAACACAACAGATTCGAACTGCGCCTCGAGACGGATGCCGCGTTGATGCAACTCGTGTTCGGTCAGCACGCGGACGTTCTCAACAAGTTGGCGCAAATCAATACACTCGAACTGCAACGGTTGTCGCGCAGCATGGGCCCGCAACCGCTCGAGGATCTGACTGGCGCGACGTGCCTGTTCGGCGCTGGCCTGTAATGAACGGCGCACTTGTGCACGATTGCTGTCATCCTCGAGCAAACGCAACGATGCCTGCGCATGGCTGAGAATCGCGGTCAACGGCTGGTTGAGTTCGTGCGCAATTCCAGCCGCAATCTCGCTCAGGGTGCTTACCCGTCCAACATGGGCCAAGGTCGATTCGTGCTCACGCACACGGCGTTCACTGCGCTCGAGCGCCTCGAGCAGGCGTTTGCGAAACGGCCCAAGGTCATGACAGGCCAGCACCGCCCCGGCAAGCTGACCGGTTTCATCAAACAATGGACACAGGCTGCCCTCAACCAAACGGGCCTGATGCTGCCCATCAAGCAAGGTCGCCCCTTCAGGCAAAGCCATCGCCTGCGGGTTGAGCCAAAACGACTCGAGGAACGTCCCCAATGGCTGACCACTGAGCGTTCCCTGAAACCGCACCACGGCGCTCAAGGGCTGTCCAAGCAACGGAACAGCATCTTTGCCCAATAACGTCTGTGCCGCCGGGTTGACCAGCGTGATGATCCCATCACGGTCACACGTGACCAGTGCCTCACTGACCGCACGAACCGTACCCTCGGCCCTCGCCCGTTCACGACCGAGGGCGAGTTCGGCACGCCGCTGCTCAAAACGGGCCTCTCGAGATGTAAGCAAAACACGAGCCAGCAACAACGATAGCACCGCGCCGAAAAGCACGAAAAGCACCATCCAAACGAACGGCAATTCAGAAAACCCAAACTGACGAGCAACCCGCAACGTGAACGGCTGAGTGCCACTGCCAAGCGTTTTGTGCAACTCAAACCGTGGCAGCAACGCCGCCTCGATCCCAGGAGATGACGGCTCTGGCAACTGCTGGAACAGGACAGCACCACCAGTATCGCTTCTCAACTCGAGGTGTGCATCCGGGTGCGGAAATTCGTCCGCACCAACAAAGCGCCGTGCATCAATCCACAACATCAGGGCGCTCCCAGCCATTGCCTGTGACAATACAAAACGTGGATGGACCGGATCGTATTGCGCATGTGTGACCGCCAAGTGACGTTGCGCCAACGCAGCCTGAAAAGCCAACCGTTTTAAGCTCGGCGCACCCGTGAGCGAACCATTCAAAACCAGACATTCAAGCTGCGTCGCTCGAGCAGAGACGCAACGTTCAACCAATTCGATCTGCGGATAATGCAACCGCATCGCCCGAGCAAAATCGGACAAGGTTCCCACTCCAACACCTGAACGCTCGAGGGCCACCAGACTGGCCAGCACCGCCTCATGCTGCTCAGCCCGTTGCGAAAGAACACGATGCAAAATGCGAGAATCCTGCTCAAACACCGCCCTCGATTGGTTAGCAATGGCAGCGCCCCAGACCAGACAGACCACAACGGCCACGACCAACCAGGTTATCAGGCTCAGGCTGTACCAGTATCGAGGTGAGGGAAGCACGGTCCGCTTCATGGCACGATTTTATAGTAGGACATGCCTGCCAAATGCGCATCCGGGCTGCCCACAGTGCGTAAAGCTGGGGTGCGTAAGCGTTCTTTGCGCAGTCGGCATCATGTAACACATGCTTCGCATGATGCGCTCCCAACCCGATTTTCTGCATGAGTTGATCAAAGACGGTGAGCGCATCATCCACGGCATCACGCTCGAGATGTTGGAATAGTACCAGCAACGTGGCGAGTCTGCGATTGCGGCTGTACCTCTCGAGCGTACCCGCCCAGATACTCAAGCCCAAT
>JANOWZ010000512.1:0-40568 GCA_031418155.1 Deinococcales bacterium | reverse complement strand
GAAAGATGAAAGAGAAACGTAAAATCAAAACCCAAAATCGAACGCACTTTAGGCCGTTACTTTGATCTTTCTTGTTCACAGGACAGCACCTTCTTGATCCAACACCGGCACCTAATGGGCCTAGATCGCTGACGGGCTGTTCGCCCTTCCTCTTCTGTTACTTTCCTCTCCGCCTCACTTCCTCGAGTTAGACTCCACAAAATCGCCCTCCCATCCCTTAAGGAGAACACCATGCTCGGATCAGAAGCACTCCTAAAAACACTCGAGGCCCACGGGGTCAAACACATTTTTGGACATCCCGGCGGCACGATCATGCCGGTCTATGACGCGCTGTACGACAGCCCGATTCAGCACATTTTGGTCCGGCATGAACAGGGCGGAGGTCACGCGGCTGAGGGTTATGCTCGCGTCACGGGCGGGCTTGGTGTCTGCATGGCGACGAGCGGCCCCGGTGCGACGAACCTCGTAACCGCACTGGCCGACGCGATGCTGGACAGCCTGCCAATCCTGGCGATCACCGGCAATGTCCCAACCCCACTGATCGGCACGGATGCCTTCCAAGAGGCCGACATCACCGGCATCACCGCGCCCGTGACCAAGCACAATTTCCTGGTTCGCAGCGCCGATGACGTTTCCAAAACCGTGGCCGAAGCGATCCGCATTGCGCTCTCGGGCCGTCCGGGACCGGTGCTGGTGGATTTGCCCAAAGACGTGCAACAGGCGAAAACGAACGCGCCAATCGTCGGACCGAAAACCATTCCAGCCCGTCTCGAGCCGAAAGCCAGCGACGTTGAACGCGCCCTCGAGTTGATCCGCAACGCGAAAAAGCCATTGTTGATCGTCGGTGGCGGAGCCTGTGATGCGAGTGCGCAAGTGCTCGAGTTCGCACACAAAACCGGAATGCCCGTGATCACCACCTTGATGGGCCTTGGCAATTTTCCGGCGAGCGATCCGCAATGGCTCGGGATGCCCGGAATGCACGGCAGTGTCGCCAGCAACCGTGCAATCACCAACTGCGATGTCATGGTCGCGGTCGGCATGCGTTTCGATGACCGTGTGACCGGCAAAACCAGCCGTTTCGCACAGAACGCCAAGATCATTCACGTGGACGTGGACACTGCCGAGCACAACAAACTCATCCCGGCCCTGATCCCAGTTCATGCGGACAGTGCCGCCGCACTCGAGGCATTCACGGCAGGCATCAGCGGCAAACTCGAGACGGGCGATTGGTGGACGAAGCTCGAGGATTGGAAATCGCGTCAACCCAAACGCCCAACTTGGGGCGCTGCGGCAGCGATTGAAATGATTTCCAAAGCGCTCAAAGCCGATGACATCGTGGTTTCCGATGTCGGGCAGCATCAAATGCTGGTCGCGCAAC
Source organism: Deinococcales bacterium (assembly GCA_031418155.1). Taxonomy (GTDB): domain Bacteria; phylum Deinococcota; class Deinococci; order Deinococcales; family JAAFIG01; genus JANOWZ01. The sequence goes on along the minus strand of JANOWZ010000512.1, from coordinate 39,190 downwards.
TCCATCCATTCGAGGGGCCGCGCTTGTGGCTCAATTCCGGTGGTGCTGGCACGATGGGCTTCTCACTGCCCGCCGCGATGGGGGCTGCGATTGCACTGAACAAGCGCGTAATTGCTTTCGCCGGAGACGGCAGTGCACAAATGACGATTCAAGAACTCGCCACGCTACGCAAGTACGACATTCCCGTGAAATTCGTGGTTATCAACAACGGCTACCTTGGCATGGTGCGCCAATGGCAGGAGATGTTCCACGCGAAGCGTTACAGCGAGGTCTACCTCGAGGATTCCAACCCGGATTTTGCGATCCTGGCGAGCGCGTACCGCATTCCAGGATTCACCGCCGAAACCGCCAGTGATTTGCAAAGCACAATTCAAAAATGGCTCGATGCCGACGGCCCCAGCGTGCTCGAGGTACGCGTGCCGTCCGAGCAAGGTGTCTTCCCAATGGTTCCCGCCGGAAAAGGTCTTGACGAAATGCTCGATGACGATCCGAAACTCGAGCCAGTCGATCCATTGGGCGCACGCGAGAAAGTCATAGCATGAAACACATTTTCTCCGCGTTCCTGCGCGACGAACCCCGAGTCTTGATGCGCGTCTGCGGATTGTTCGCTCGGCGTGGGTACAACATTTATTCGCTGTCGGTCGGCAACACCGAACAACCCGGCATCTCGCGCATGACGTTTATCGCTGAAGCGCCCGAAGCGATGGCCGATCAGATTCAACGCCAACTCGAAAAACTCGAGGATGTGCTACTGGTGACCAATCACGCCCGAGAGAAATTCGTGGACCGCGAACTGGTATTGCTCAAAGTCCGAGTCACACCCGAAACCCGCCTCGAGATTCGACAAATCGCCGAGGACTTCCGCGCCCGCAATGTGGACGTGGGCCGCTCGAGTTACGTCTTTGAGGCCACCGGCGACGAAGGAAAAATCATTGCGTTTATTGAACAAATGCGTCCATTCGGATTGATCGAAACCATGCGCACGGGCCGCGTCGCATTGACCCGAGGCAGCAACGCCGACATTCCAAGCCACGTCTACCAGGGCGAAAGCGTCGCACTCGAGCATCCACTTCAAGGGGTCGCCAATGACTAAACGGACAGAACTCAAACAAAAACTCGAGGCACTGCTGCATCGTGTCGAATCCAAACTCGATTTCTTTGCCGCGCTCGAGGCTCAAGATTTTGCTGGGCGCAACATGTTCACGCACGCCTTTGAAGTCATCTACGACGACCTCGTGAAGCACGGCACGCAACTCGACACGCTCGAGGTCACACTGATCGACGAACTCGGACGCTTGACCGCACTCGAGCGTTTTGGTTGGCACGACATGAGCCTTGCCCGGTACGTTCACGCGAGCGTCTAAATGAAGATGCTCGAGATCCCATTCGGTACAACCGATTGGGCGAACATCGAAACCACAACACATCCCGGCGAGACCGGCACGGCCTTCTGGCGCACGCAGCATTTCGGTGAGATTCGCGTGCGCATGGTCGAATACACGCCCGGATACCTGGCCGATCACTGGTGTAAAAAAGGCCACATCCTCTTGTGTCTCGAGGGTGAACTCGATACCGAACTCGAGGATGGACGCACCTTCAAACTCAAGCCAGGAATCAATTATCAAGTGGCCGATGGAGCTGAGGCGCATCGCTCGAGCACCGCAACCGGTGCGAAACTTTTTATCGTGGACTAAATGAACATTTTGTTTGTCTGCTCGAGAAACCGATTGCGCAGCCCCACCGCCGAGCGCGTCTTTTTCGACACGCCAGGCATCAACGTGCGATCTGCCGGGACCGCCAAAGATGCCGAGAACCCAATCGCTCGAGACGATATCGAATGGGCCGATCTGATCCTGGTCATGGAACGCCACCATCGCAAAAACATCCTCGAGAAATTCAGAACCCGAACAAAAATCATCACGCTGGGCATTCCAGACCATTACGAATTCATGGACCCGGACTTGATCGAAGTGCTGCAAGCGAAAGTCACGCCGTACCTTGAGCGATACGCGCAACATCAGGAGTGACATGAGCACCGTCATCACACTCGAGACACCAAAATTGATCTTGCGTCCCTGGAAACTCGAGGATTTACCCGCGTTTGAACAGATTTCCAACGATCCAGAAGTGGCAGATTTCACCTCGAGTTTTGTGTACCCGCAACCGGAAGGTTGGGCCAAAGCACGGCTCGAGCGACAGATTGGAGCACAGGGGACTTGGGGCCATTCGTTCGCCGTGATCTGGCGCGAAACGGGCGAAATCATCGCCGAAGCCAGCATCGGCCTGGAACTCAAACGCGCTCGAGGTGAGCTTGGGTACATGTGTGCTCGAGACTGGCGCGGTCGTGGGATTGTGCCAGAAGCGGTTCGAGCCTTGAATGCCTGGGCCTTCACCAACCTCGAGTTGAACCGCATTCAAGCCTGCCATTTCCCACGCAATCCCGCCTCGGGACGGGTACTCGAGAAGGCTGGACTGCAACGTGAAGGCGTGCTGCGCGGTTATCTCCTCAAGAATGGCGTTTCTGAGGACGTGATCATGTACGGCATCACCCGAGCCGATTTCACCTAAAAGAACCACGGATTCCCTCGAGCCTGCGTTTGTTGGTATAACTTTGCGGTTCGATGTACCAAGGAGGCCACCCATGAAGCTGTATTACGACAAAGATGCAAACCTCGAGTTGCTTGCCAAGAAAACCGTTGCCATCATCGGCTACGGCAGCCAAGGTCACGCGCACGCCCAAAACCTCAAAGATTCCGGTGTGAAAGTCATTGTTGGCTTGCGTCCCGATTCCAAAACCGCCGATGAAGTCCGGGCCGCCGGGCTCGAGGTCATGAGTGTCGCCGATGCCGCGAAGAAGGCCGACATCATCATGGTGTTGATCCCGGATGAATTCCAGCGGGATGTCTTCACCAACGAGATCAAGCCTGGTTTAAAGAAGGGCAATGCGCTCGTGTTTGCACACGGCTTCAACATTCACTTCAAGGCGATCAAACCGCCAAAGAACGTGGACGTGTTCTTGGTCGCACCCAAAGGCCCAGGCCATCTCGTGCGCCGTCAGTACGTTGAGGGCGGCGGCGTTCCCAGCCTGATCGCCATTTTCCAAGATGCGACCGGCAATGCCAAAGACCTCGCGCTGGCGTATGCCAAGGCGAACGGTGGCACTCGAGCTGGAGTGATCGAGACGACGTTTAAAGAAGAGACCGAAACCGATCTCTTCGGCGAGCAGGCTGTGCTGTGCGGTGGCCTGACCGCGCTGATCAACGCTGGCTTTGAAACGCTGGTCGAGGCCGGTTACGCGCCCGAGATGGCGTACTTCGAGTGCCTGCACGAAACCAAACTGATCGTGGACCTCTTGTACGAGGGCGGCATGGGCTGGATGCGTCACAGCATCAGCAACACCGCCGAGTACGGCGATTACGTCACTGGACCAAAAATCATTGACCCCGCCACGAAAAAACGCATGCAAAAGGCGCTCAAAGAAATTCAGACCGGCAAGTTCGCCAAGGCGTTCTTGCAAGAATGTGCCGATGGCAAACCGAACATGACCAAATGGCGTGCCGAATCCAAGAACAGCCAGATCGAACAGGTCGGATCGCAATTGCGCGAGATGATGCCGTTCATCAAGAAGCCAAAAGCGTAAGGCATTACAAGAAATACAAAGCTCGAGCGGGATGCCCATTTGGGTGTTTCGCTCGAGCTTTTTGATTGGTGCTGAGCTTGGCCGATTATTCCCCGCGCTCGAGCCTTTCGATGCGTTCGCGTAAACTTCTGACTTCCGCCTCGAGCGCTTCGACCCGTTCTAATGTGCCTCCAGTGGGGCTCGCGCCTGGGGCCTGTGCGGGTCGAGCTTCGCGTTGCACTTCCGGGTCGGTCAAGAGATGCACATAACGGGCATCGCGTTCTCCAGGCAACTTCTCGAGTTTGACCGCCAGCGGATCGGGAATCCATTCGCAGAGTTGCTGCAAAACCTGTTCGGCATGCTCGAGGCCGGAGAATTTGAACATCGCTTCGGCCCGTCCGCGCAGTTCGCCGGGCGTTTGTGGGCCGCGCAGCATCAGCACACTCAGGATGGCGGTGTGTTGCGGCTCAAGCTTGAGTTCTCGGGTTAAGAGTTGCGAGTATTTTGGCGCTCGAGCGTTGTATTCGCGCACAATCGTCACGAGTCGCCGGTCGCCGAGTCGCTCGAGGGTCACGGCGATGTCTTTTTCGGTGTATTCGGTGATCGGGAAGCGACTGTTTTTCTGGTTGCTGCCGAGCCGCGCAGAATTGACGGTCATCGGGTAGGAGTCCGGCACGGTGACTTGTTTTTCCATCATCACGCCTAAGACTCGGGCTTCGAGTTCGGTGAGTTGGAATTCGGCTGGGATTTGTGACATGCGCGTATTTTAACAATTGTGCTCGAGTGATGCGTGTGTTTTCCCACCGGTTCAGATTTGGGCACGTCCAAAACTGGCGAACCACGGTTTGAACGATGGCTCGAGTTGGATCATGGCGCGGTGAATCCCGCCTCGACCTCGAGCAGTGGGCAGCACCTCGCTGGCGCTGCGCATGAATTCCAAACCTCGAGTTCGCAGCAGGTCCGTGGCCCGCAAGGTAAACCTGGCTTGATACCAGGCTTGATTGGCGAGCGGCAGGCGTTGAAACGGAAACTCGAACGCGCCAAGGTCGTGGCGTTTGATGGTGTGTTCGAGGGATCGTTCCAAGCGTTTTTTGGTTTTGCGTTTTCGATTCCCGGCGGGTCTGATCAGTTGTTCTCGAGCCACTGATTCGGGGCTGGCTGGTCGTTCTCGAGTTTCGAGGCTGAGTGAATCGAATTCGGTCGGGTTCAATTCGTCTGACTCGAGGTCATTCAGAATTTCGTCTCGAACTTCATCCGGGTCAAACTCGGCCTGCTCGAGGACGTTTCCCCACTGGATCACTCGGGCCAGGGCTTTGGGTTGCGTCTGCTCGAGCGCTCCAACGTACAGGTACGTGGCGAGAAATTCGTCCAGCCAGCGCACTCGAGTCCGCACCGAAAGCTGATCGGCTATCGCGTGCCCCAATTCATGCCCGAGCGTCAGGTCAAAGAATTCCTCGAGCGTTCCGGGAACACGCACACCAGCTTGTTCGGCGCGGACCATCACGCTTTTGAACACCCAGGTCAGGTTGCCCGGATAATTGCCTGGGGCGAAGATCACGCCGCCGCCGTCACGCAAGCGCCGGTAGAAGGTGAAGCCGTAAGGGTATTGCACCTGCTGGCCCCAGTCCAGCTCACTCAAGACACAGAGTTTGACGGGTTTCAGGGTTCGCTCGAGGTTCGTTTCCAAGTTGGCGTGCAGTTCGCTCAGGTATTCGCTCAGGGCGTGTGCTCGCCGCTCGAGGCCCACAGATGCTTCGATGGTGATGCGAGCTGGCATTGGCTCGAGTGTACGCGCTTGAAGGATGCAGTGTCTGCGACCAACAAAACGTTCTGTGTTCGGTAGAATCCGCGCATGAAGATCATTGCCGTGTTCGCCCATCCCGACGATGAGGTCGGTTGCGCCTCAACCCTCGCCAAGCACGCCGCTCGAGGGGACGAGGTGATGCTGGTCTGGACGACCTATGGCGAGAACGCCTCACATTTTGTGGGTGTGGATGCCGCTGAGGTCAAACGGGTGCGTCACTCTCACGGCGAGCACATCGCCAAGCTGGTCGGTGGTTCGTACCGTTTCTTTGATTTCGGTGACACCCGCATGACCGGTGATCGTTCCGAGGCGCTCGAGGTTGCCCGTTTGTACTGCGAGTTCAAACCGGATGCGATCATCACTTGGGACGATTTCAACCGGCACCCGGATCACCGTGCGGTGGCAAAGATTGCGTTCGATGCGATCACGCTGGCCCGAATTCCGAAGGTCGTGCAAGAGGGCGGTTTCGATCATCTTGAGGCACACCGTGGCGGCGTGAGCTTTTACCAATACGCCTGCGCCGAATCGACCCGGACAGTCGTTCACACCAACATCACGGATCACGCGCATGTTGGTGCGGAATCGCTCGAGTTTTTTGCACGGTTTTACGGTTGGAAAACGAACCGTGATGACTGGTTGCAAACCCGAGCACACGCCGGACGTTTGGTTGGTGTGAAATACGCCGAGAAGTTCACGGTTGAAAAACGATTTCATCCTGCACTCGAGTTTTTGGTCTGAATCTCATGGCTTGAGCGTTCGGTCTGAGGTTTACTGTGCCGGTTTCCTCGAACCAAACCTTGAGCTGATCGCCACCCACAACATCACCAGGAATGTCAGGTCCGCAAGGATCAAGCCGATCAAGGGCAGGCGTGTCAACGGTTCGATGATGGTCGCTTCGTCCTGTTCGACCACCAAGAACCATTTGAGTTCTGGGATAAACCTCGAGTGAACCAAAACCATCGAGCTACCATTTTTGTACGAGGCGCTGGTCGTGACCGCATTCTTGTTCAGCAGTTGTGCCGCAACGTCTCTCAGGTTTGGGATGGCTTGCAGCGAACCGCCAAGCTCGAGGTCTTCGCTGTTGGCAAGCACGATCTTGCCGTGCGTATCGGCGAAGTAGACGCGGCGTTCGAACCGTTTTTCGATGCCTTGCAAGAGTTTTTGCAACGTCTTCAGGGTCACGCCGACACCGGTCACACCCAAGAATTGACCTTTGGCATCCAGCAATCGGTAATTGATGAAGACCGTCATCGTGTCGCGGTTGCCCATGTCTGGATCGGCATTCAACTCGTAAGGGACGTTCAGGGCTCGAGTTCAGAAGTACCAGGTGTCTTTTGGGTCGCTTTCACTCACCACCTGTTGGATCCCGAGCGGATGGTAGCAACGACGGGTTCGTTCGGAGATGAAAAAGCTGCTGTCGGCGGTAAAATGATCCTTGATGTTGCGCAAGTAACGCACGACTGGACCGATGTCGGTCTCTCCGGCCTGAACCCATTCGCGCAAAAAAGTGTTTTCGGCCATCTGCGCCGAGATCGAGATCGGACGCAACAGTTCGCGTTGCACTTCCGAATACACCGTGTCGCTGGTCAGTGGCAAGCCCTGATTGACGATGTTGTCACGCACGGTGTTGCGGGCGGCGACGTAACTCAGCAGGCTCGAGCCCAAAAAACCGGTGGTCAGGATGATTCCCAACCACCACAGCAATCGACTTTTTTGCGTCAAAAGGCCCAACAAATTGGTATTGCAGGGTCCTTTTCACGATTTGCCAGCGAAAATGCAACACCATGGGTATCGCCTCAATCTCGAGCCCAGAATCTCGTGCGTATACTCGAGCGGTGGAGACTCGAGCCGTGATGGTGAAGCTGTGAAACTCGAGGTACTGGCGCTTTGGGTCGGGTTTGGGTTGTACGTCTCGAACCTGGCGTTGGGTGTTGGCGTGCAGTTTCGTTGGGTCAGCACCAAACGCTTTCATTGGGTGCATCACGCCTTGTATGGCGTGGTCTTCGTCGCAGCGGGCGCGGCGGCATTGACCTCGATTCTGGCGGGCTCGAGGTGGTGGGCATTCTTGCCGACTTTGTTGGCGCTCGGCTTGCTGCCACGTTTTCGCGGCGGTTCCGGGCCGCATCGAAATCTGGCCTTGGTCGGTCTGCTCGGCTACGTACTGGCCATTGTTTGATCCGCTCGAGCCAAGCTTTGACAGGTGCAATTGTCCAGGTTCGATTTGTATTCCGTATCGTGAAGAATGGTCCCTGGCGGGTTAAGCTCGAGGTGCGCATGGATTTCTTCGAGGTGATTCGCAACCGCAAAACCACGAACGGCCCGTTCGATCCTCGGCCCGTGTCGCGTGAACATCAATTGCTGTTGATGGAGGCCGCCTCTCGAGCGCCAAGCCATTTCAATTCGCAACCGTGGCGCTTTTGTTTTATCGAGTCCGAAACGACCCGCAACAAGATCGCCGAGATTGCCGGGGCCAGCATGGAACGCCTGATCGGTGAGGGTAAATTCTTCGAGCGCTACATGCCGTACTTTCGTTTCAACCAAAAAGAACTCGAGGAGCGCGGCGATGGCATCCTGATCGATCAATTGCCGGGGCCGCTCAAGCCGTTCATCAAGCAGGTTTTTAGCCCAACTGGGCTTGAGTTGATGCGGCGTTTGGGCGTGCCGAAAATGCTTGGCCGTGACAACCGTGATTTGGTGGCGAGCAGCCCGCTGTTGATGGGCGTGATGCTGGACAAAGCCGAGTACAAGCCTGGTCAACTTTCCGGTTTTTACAGTTTGTTCGGCATGGGCGCGGCGATGGAGAACATTTGGTTGACCACGCACGCGCTGGGGATGGGCATTCAGTTTGTGTCCACCCCGATGGAAATTCCCGAGAACTGGCAGCAGATTGTGGACCTTCTCAAAGTCCCGGATCACCTTGAGTTGATGGCGATTTACCGCCTGGGTTACGCCCGTGCGGGTGAACGTCGTCCGAGCATCGATTGGTCGAGCCGTCACCGCAAGCGACTTTCGCAGTACGTGTTTCGGGAATCCTGTGAAACGCCAGAAACCGACCCCCTTGACCATGCTGGGGACGGGACTCGATGAGTTCAACCTCTCAACTCGAGCCGCGAATCTTATCGGTTGGAACCGCTGTGCCCGAGCATCACCTGAGCCAAGCGGATGTGCGCACACTGGTCAAATCCTTGTTCGATGCCGGTCTGCGCGACGTGGACCGCCTGCTGGCCGTGTTCGACAACGGTCACATTCAATCGCGGTATGTCAGTGCGCCGCTCGAGTGGTTTCAAACGAATCACTCCTGGCAGGAACGCAACGAGATTTACTTTCGGGTTGCGCTGGATTTGTCCGAACGCGCTGCCCGGATTGCGCTCGAGCGTTCCGGTTTGGACGCAAGCGAGCTTGGCGGGATTTTCTTCGTTTCCACCAGCGGTCTCGCCACGCCGAGTTTGGACAGTTGGTTGATCAAACGCCTCGACCTCTCGAGGCACACCGTGCGCGTTCCCATTTGGGGTTTGGGTTGTGCGGGCGGAGCGGGCGGCCTGAACCGCGCCAGCGAATTCGTGCGGGCCATTGGCAAACCCGCATTGCTTGTGGCGGTCGAATTGTGCAGCCTGACCTTTCAGGCGAACGACATCTCGAGGCCGAACCTGATCGCCACCAGCCTGTTCGCCGATGGCGCGGCAGCCATCGTGCTCGCCCCAGAGGGGAATGGGCCGCGCATCATCGGCGGCTCGAGCACGCTCTGGGACGAGACCGAGGACATCATGGGTTGGGATGTGACCAACACCGGCCTGAAGGTCAACATTTCCAAAAGCGTGCCGAACATTGTTGAAAAAAATATTCGGGCCGATGTCGAAATGGCCTGCGCCAAGCACAACCTCAGCCTCGAGCAATTGCGGCATTTTGTGACCCATCCCGGCGGCGAGAAGGTCATGGAGGCGTTCAGAAGTGCGCTGGGATTGTCCGCCAGTGTTCTCGAGGATGCGCGGGCTGTCCTGGCCGAACATGGCAACATGAGCAGCGCCACAGTCCTGTTTGTGCTCGAGCGATTCATGCAGCGCCATCCTGGATTACCGCATGATGAACCCGGATTGCTGACTGCCGTCGGACCGGGATTCAGCGCCGAACAAGTGCTGTTTAGAACTTAAACCGGTAAAATTCTCGAGATGCTGCCCGTTCTTGACGAAATCCACACGCTGCTCGAGACCGAACTTGTGCGGGAACCGACCGGTGATCCGGCGGTTCCTCGGGCGGCAGAATCGGTCTTTGCCTTCGCGATAGATCACGTCGAGATTCCGCAAACCCAGATTCTGGAATCGCTCGAGCATTTGATTCTGGGGAGTTCCGACGAACTGGCAAATGCGGCTCGGGCGGCGAAACGCATGTTCTCAGAAGATGAAAACCTCGAGTTGCTGACCCGAGAACGTGTTTTGTTGCGGCGTGGTCTCTCGCATGAGAACGCGCTGGCTTTGGCCCGAAAGAACGATCTCGAGGGTTTGCGGCGCTTGCCCGCCAGCATGCTCAAACTCGCCCTGAATGCCAGCCGTCCGTCCGAGGCGGCACCGATCATTCAGGCTTGGAATTTGATGCCGTTGTATGAGCGTGAGCACACATAGACACCATATGAGCGTGAGCACACATGACCCGAGCCTGTTTAGAACCTTGATCCAAATTTAAACTCAAGCTGATAGACTCGAGGGGTCCGATCCTCAACTCGAGCCCTCATTCAGGAGGTTCTTATGTCCGTCACGTTCGCCGAGATGGTCAACCAGAGCGTCAGCGTCGTCAGCAAACCCAGCGTCACCACCTTCGAGTTGTACGAAAAACGCGGCACGATGCGGGATGCGGCCCTGTTGATCGCCGCCTCGAGCGCCATCGCCGGGTTGCTGAGTTTTCGTGCCGGTGCGGGAGGCATGATCGCCGCCGTAATCATGGCCCTGGTCGGATTCTTTGCCTTCACCTACCTGGTGCATTTTATTGCCAAACAGCAGGGCGGGACCGGCACGCTCGATGAGGTTGCGTACAGCTTTGCACTCTTCTGGGCTCCGCTGGCGGTGGTTGGGGCAATTGCAATGATGATTTTGGGTTGGGCGCTCGGCACGGTGATCAGTTTGGCGCAATTCGCAGCCAGCGTGTACTTCGCGTATCTGGCGATCCAAAGCAGTATGAATTTCACCGACTCGAGCAAAATCTGGACCACGCTGGGTGGCGCAGTGATCGGCTACCTGGCGATCTTCTTCGTGCTGACGATTCTGGTTGTCACTCCGTTGGTCGTGATCTCCTCAATAGGACGATAGACAGCACTGCAAGCACGCCTCGAGCCTCGATTCACGTCGTACACTCGAGGCGTGCTTTACGCCTTCATCACCTTCGTGATCGTTCAACGCCTGCTCGAGTTGCGCGTCGCCAAACGCAACGAAGCTTGGGCGCGATCCCAGGGCGCAATCGAACACGCACCCGAGCATTACCCGTGGATGGTGGCGATGCACAGCGCCTGGATTCTCGCCACGTTCTTTGAAAGCTTGGCTCGAGGATCACAATTTGGGCCGTTCTGGTTTCTCTGGTTGAGTATTTTTGTCCTCGCACAATTCGGGCGCTACTGGGCCATCTCGAGTCTGGGGCAGTTCTGGAACACCCGCATCCTGATCGTGCCTGGGGCGAAACTCGTGAGGCGCGGCCCGTACAAGTTCATTCCGCATCCCAATTATGTCGTTGTCGCGCTCGAGTTGCTGACCGGTCCACTGATTTTTGGCGCGTCGATCACGGCCATTGTTTGGACGATCTTGAACGCAATCATGCTGCTCGGCGTGCGCATCCCGGCGGAAGAACGTGCGCTCGAGGCGTATCGAAGCTCAGCGTCCTCAACTTCAACGTAAGGTCGTCTGCACGTAGGCAAGGCACATCTCTTCCTCGGTGCCTTCGCCCCAGACGGTGTAACGCGGTGCGCGTTGTTTGCCATCCAACCACGGTTGATTCTCCGGGCTGTTGTCGAACTCGCAGGTGATGCGGAACGTGTCACCCATGCGAACCTGCATTGGTTGCTCAAGCCAGTAGAAGCCCTGCCAGTGAAAATCCCAACGTGGAATCTCGAGCAACACCTGTCGCCGCGCCGCATCTTGCGGGTTGAACTCAAGCTTGATGCTTTGTCCCAAATAATGCATGTGTCCAGCCACGCCACGAATCTCGAGATTAGCGGGCACACTGTACTCGCAACTGGTTTTGCTGCGGCCCGTCAAATTGCCCGCCGTGAATTCCTCGAGACTGCGTTTGCATTGCGCGAGCATGCCACCGTTTTGGCGGCGACGGTTCGGCCCGGAATTGTTGAGCGCCAACACCCGAGCGTAAGCCGATTCGCGGTTGCAACCGCTCGAGCGATCCGGCGTGTACGGCCCTTTGCAGGCCAGTTCGACCGGGGCGCTCGGTGCGAAATTACGCAACGGTTTCAGGTTCGTGTCGCTCGAGAACGCCAAGGCAATCCGTGTGCGATCCGCCTTCGCGCCCGCCGAAAGGTTGTAATGCACCTGCATCAAAATCCTCGAGCCCGCCCACAACCGCGCACCCGTGCCGGTCGGAAAAACTGTGGCGCTGCTGCCCGGAGCCCATGCACCAACAAGCTCAAGTTGGCTCGAGAGTCGAGGCCCACCGAAACACGTGTAGCCGCCACGTTTATCGGATTGCGCCTCGAGATTCTGCGCCTCCGCAATCGCGGCTGGGGTGAGTTCGTACATCAGCACGTGATGCACCACGCGCCGATCACCAGGCAAAATGTCGTAACCGCTCAAAAATCGGTCGCCGGTCAATTTCGGATCGAGGATAAAACAGCGGTACTCGTCAGAAAGTTTCGCATCCGGCACGAAATCAAATCCCGTCTCAAGCGTGAGGTCCGGTTTGAAACTCGAGATTTGTCCTTTGACCTGGCTCGCGCTTTGCGTTTCGGTCATGCCTTCGGGGGCACCCGCCCAAGACCAATTGGCGATGATTGCAATTTCGTCATCACTCAAGCTGCGTTCGCCAACAAACTTCGGACTTTCGCCGCCCGCCAACCACGGCGGCATCCGCCTATCGATCACCGAATGCCGCATCACATCCGCGTGCTCAAGCACGGTTTTGGCATCATCGAGCCTGAACGGACCAATCCCGCCAACCGTGTGACAACTTGTGCAGTGACGCTCGAGGATCGGTTTGACATCGTGCTGGTAGGTGGGGATGTACGACAAGACCGGCGGAATTTTGGAACCCGCAATCCAACCCGAGGCTCGAGCCTGAATCACACCAGGATTGCGAGGCCGCGTCTCGCCACGCAAGAACGGCAGCCACGGTGTTGCGGCCAGTGCAACGCCGAACAAACAGGTCAGGATGGCCAGCAAACGCAGTGCTCGAGTCATTTCTTCAGCCTCGCAAATCTTGATCAAAATCACGTCAAGGTGTGTTTAACCGGCCAGTTTTCGCGCCACCAATTCTTGCACAACCTGCGGATTGCCTGCGCCCTTGGTGGCCTGCATGACCTGCCCAACGAAAAAGCCCGCCATGCCGGTTCTGCCCGCACGGTATGCCGCGACCTTATCGGCGTATTGAGTCATCAAAGCCTCGAGAATCGCTTCGAGTTCGCCCGTGTCACTGACGACTTTCAAACCTTTTTGCGCCACAAGTTCGCTTGGGTTCGCGCCCGTCTCGAGCGATTCTACCAGAACGTCCTGCGCGATGCGCCGCGTGATCGAACCATCCGCGATCAGTTGCACCAGTCCAGCCAATCCAGCCGGTGACAGTTTGATTTCACCCTCGCGCAGCAATCCGCCGAGATCGTTGACCACCCAATTCGAGAGCGCCGTGATCGGTGCATGTTGTGCCGCAGACTCGAGATACGCGGCCAGTTTTGGTTCTCGGGCCAGCACACTCGCTTCGTTCTCGGAAACACCTTTGGCTTTAAATTGCTCGAAAATTTTTTGTTCTTCTACACTCAATTCGAGTTCGCGTTGAACTTGAGGTTTGTCGGATTTTGCTTTACGGGCCTCGATGGGTTCTGCTCTTTCCGCCCATGAATCCCGAAGCGTGATGATCCGATTAAACACCAATTTCGTACTGGTCGAGTCCACAGGATCACGCCAGAAGTAGCCCAAACGCTCAAACTGATAGCGCGTCTCGGGTGGATCAGATGTGATGCTCACCTCAACAAAACCGTGCGTGGTCTCGAGGCTGTTCGGATTCAAGAATGACAAGAAATCTGCGACTGGCTCGCCATCTTCTGCATCATCTTCCTCGAGTTCTTTTGCTTCCGCTTCAGGCTGCGCAACTTTGAACAACCGGTCATAAAGCCTGAACTCTGCTGATACGGCGCTCGAGTTCAACCAGTGGATCACGGCATTCGCCTTCTCGGGTTCTGGCAAGAGTTTGCAACGCAACTCGATGATTTTTCCAGCATCGTTGGTTGTGAACGATTCGCATTGGATCACGCCTGCACCACGCAATCTCACTTTGCCACCGACGGTTAGACGTTTGAATCCGGGTTGCGGATTCGCCGCGAAATCGTCCTGCTCGATCAGAATTTCTCCAGTTAACTCCACGGCTCGAGTCGCTTTTTCTGGCGCAACACGCTCACCCGATGGCAGCGCAACCAGACCATCCGGTGATTCGCGCACGACATCGTGCGGCCAGTACGGAACCTCGAGCGTTTGCGATTCCGTCAAGTTCTCGATCACAACTTTCAACGGTTTCAAAACTGCCATGACCCGAGGTGCGCGATGGTTCAAATCGTCCCGAATCGCATTCTCGAGCAACGCCAGATCGACGGTGCGGTTTGTGCGGTTTACACTGATACCGGCGGCAAAGGTGCGAATCGCTTCGGATGTCACGCCACGACGACGCTGCGCGGCAATGGTTGGCATTCGTGGATCGTCCCAGCCGTGCACAAAGTTGCCCTCGACCAACTTGCGCAATTTGCGTTTGGATACAACCGTGTACTCGAGGCTGCGGCGTCCAAACTCGTACTGCACTGGCGGTTCGCCTCGGCCCTCTTCGATCCAGCAATGCTGCATCAACCATTTGTACACGGCGTTGTTGTCAATGAACTCGAGCGAGCACAAGCTGTGCGTCACACCATCGAGCGCGTCGGTGATCGCTTGCGCGAAATCGTAACTCGGGTAAATGCACCAATCATCGCCAGTGCGGTAATGGGTGGCGTGAACGATCCTGTACAACACCGGATCGCGCAATTTGAAATTCGGATTCTCGAGGTCGATCTTGGCGCGAAGCACGTGAGTTCCATCTGGGAATTCTCCGGCTTTCATTCGGGCAAACATCTCGAGGTTTTCGGCAATGCTGCGGTTACGGTATTGACTGGGCTTGCCGGGAATGCTGGCCGTGCCGCGCATGCGTGACATCTCTTCGGGACTCACGCTGTCCACGTAGGCGAGGCCACGTTCGATCAGACGAATGGCGCTGGTGTGCAATTCAGGAAAGTAGCTCGAGGCGTAACTGATCTCGCTGCCCCAATCCAAGCCCAGCCATTTCAAACTTTCGGCAATGGCGGTCACGTACTCGGGCTGATCTGTTTTTGGGTTCGTGTCATCCATGCGCAACACGAAACGTCCCGCGTAATCTTGCGAGATACCGAAATTTAGCAAACTAGCAAAGGCATGGCCCAAATGCGCGAAACCGTTCGGGTTCGGTGGAAAGCGCGTCACAACCTGCCCGTACCGTTGCTGCTCGAGGTCACGGTCAATGATCTCCGTGATGAAATTCGGGCTGATGCGGCGTTTCGGTTCTGGGTTCGGGGCGTGGTCTGACATCTGCTCGAGCATACCGCAGGTCTGAGGGCAGCCAAAAAGAAGACCGGGAAGATTCTCCCGGTCCAAGCTTGAAAACTCGAGGTTTAATTAACGGTCAAGGTCAGGGTTTGAATCGGTGTCGAGTCCGGGGCCGCATTCTTTGGACGAACATCGTACTGGACTTTGCCTTTGCCTGGGATCGAGTCGTACCCGAATTTGCAGTCCTTATCGAGCGGCAATATCTTCGTGCCGATGACTCGAGGTTGAACATCCAAACGTGTGACGGTCACGGCGTAACCTTCGCCTTCGCCCTCGCCACCGAATGGGAAGTTGTTGGTCACAGTGTCCCCATCTTTGACCGACAGCGTGAAAGTCTTGGTGCAAGCTGCTGCGGCCATCGTGTCCGTTGCTGGTGCGGTCGTGGTGTCTGTGCTTGGAGTTGTGGTCGTATCAGCAGCAACCGGTGCCGGCGCGGGGCGCGTGAAGTACCAGACCAAACCACCCAAGGCCAACACACCGGCGATTGCCGCTGGAAGCCAACCCATGCCACCCTTGGCTACGACTGGTGCGACGTTCCCCATGCTCGAGGCTGCGCTGCTGACCGCACCGCCCAGACCAGACGTGGCTGCCCCAGCGAGACCTGCACCGACCGCTCCGGCGGCTTTGGCGGCATCACCGAGGTTTGCTCCGGCGGCACCGCTCAGGTTGCCGAGGGCTCCTGTGGCGGCTCCAGCGATGTTCCCGATGTTCCCGGCAGCTCCGGCGAGTGCGCCCAGTCCACCCAAACCGCCCAGAATGTTGCCCAGGCCCGCTGGCAGCATCCCCGAAACTTGTGGAGCCAGACCGCCAAGCATGCTCGCCAAACCGGTAGCGTTCAAGCCGCCACCAGTCACGGCCTTGCCAAGTTGACCCATGATCAATGGTCCGGCCAAGCCCATCAGCATGTTCAATGGACCGGAACCCAAACCGGTTGCCGAGGCGAGCCCACTGACAATGCCCGAGAGGTTTCCACCGAAAAGTGCGGGCAGGATCGAACCACCGATCTTGGCGATGTTGGCCGCGCCGCCCGTCTGTCCGAGCATTCCGGCGAAATCGCCGAGGTTGCCCAAGTTGCCCAACATGCCCATCAAGCCCTCTGCGCCCTGCGGGGTGGAACCATGCTTGACAATGGCGCTCAGTTGCGTGGGGATGATTGCACCCATCGCTTTGGAAACATCGCCCGCACCCAAACCGCTGGCGCTCCCGAGTTGCTGCATGACCGAATCCGTCAATTGTCCTTTAACCATGTCCAACAAGTTCATAAAGACCTCCCTTTTGAACCTTGGTATCACTTGCGAAAGCATCGTAACACCGATGAATGCTTGGGCGTTAATTGATGCTGGTCAATTCGGGTTTTGATTACAGACAAAACCAAACTTTCTGCTAGAAATTCTCAGGTTTGAGTCTTCATGAAGCAAAACCGACGGTCCCGGTTTGATGCGAGAATGCCGTGTGAATTCAACATCGCTCGAGCAATTGCACGCAAAACTCGAGACCTGCACCCGTTGTCCTCGCTTGGTCGCTTGGCGCGAAGAGGTTGGCCGGGTCAAACGCGCCGCGTACCGCGAACAGACGTACTGGGCCAAACCCGTTCCAGGATTCGGTGATCTAAACGCCAGAATCTTGTTGTTGGGCCTCGCACCGGGGGCGCATGGCAGCAACCGCACGGGGCGGATGTTCACCGGGGACTCGAGTGGAGATTTTTTGTTTCCAGCCTTGCATCGCGCCGGACTCGCATCGCAAGCGAAAGCCATTTCTCGAGATGATGGCATGAGCTTGCACGACCTGTTCATCACGGCGGCGGGACGGTGCGCACCGCCGGAGAACAAACCCTCACCCGAAGAATTGCGAACCTGCCGACCCTGGCTCGAGGCGGAACTGAACTTCTTAGCGAACCTGCGCGTGATCCTCGGTATTGGCCGGATTGGACACGAGGCATGGCTCGAGGTCTATGGCCTGCGCAAATCCGCGTTCGAGTTTGGGCATGGGCTCGAGCATCAACTTCCGGACGGGCGCGTGCTGTTGGACTCGTACCATGTGTCACGTCAGAACACGCAAACGGGAAGATTGACCGCGAGCATGTTCGATGCGATTCTCGAGCGGGCGAAAACACTTGCCGATCAAGGGCAGAGAAACGTTACAGAAGATCAAAGAAAAAAGTAAGGGCTCGAGGCTTTTACCTTTCCCTTTCATCTTTCCCCTGCTTTTACGGCAAATTGCCCGCGAACTCAATGCCGAAATTCACAACCGCACCTGAGATCGGATCAAAAACGAAAATCACACTCCAAACCACCTTCGGACGTTTCACAAACGTTGCTGTGCGCACGTACCCGATCACGCCATTCTCGGAAACCACTTCCTCTTTGAGCATCTTCAACTCATCACCGAACTGTTCAACGCCGCCCTGCCGGTATGCACGAAACGCCTCGAGACCACCGACACCAGCCTGCAATTCTGGGATGAACTGGTTGAAGACCGGTTCGATATTGACCGCGTAAAAAAAGTAGGTCAGCAGGCGACCACGCTCAAGAATTTGCGCGTCAGTCAATTGCGTTGCGCCGGATTGACTCGAGCCGAAAGAGGCGAAGGCGAAACCGAGAAGACTCAGGCAGACGAACAACATTCGGCGCATGGATTTTCCTTTCACTGCTTGGATGCGACAAAGTCTACGCCCGAGGTTGCGGTAAGAGTGTGTTCTGCGGAGAAGAAAATTGGCCTTAACGATTCCCGAAAACGCGTTCGGTCACACGTTGAAGAACCTTGCGAACTCGAGCAGCGAATGCTCACCGTTTCAAGCCTCGAATCTATTCGTATCTCGAGCGCAGGAACAAGTGATTCTCGGCGCGACGCAGGCTGAGCAATCTCGAGTGTGGCGCATTTTCGGGCATGAAGGCGACACCTTGAACCAGGCTTGGACGGGTGGATTCTGGGGTTTGACCAATCACGATGGGGCTGAGGCACAAGAATTCGTCATCGATCAGTTTAGCGGCAAGCAGTGATCCGTAGACTCGAGGGCCGCCCTCGCAGAGCAGGAATTGAATGCCGTATTTGGCTTTGAGTTCACGCATCATGGCGTGCAGGTCCACGGAGTCCTTGCCGAACTCGAGCACGTCCAGTTGGCCTTGGTGCGGGATGGCTCGAGCGTTCGCGCCTCCGGCTTGGCTGGTGCAGATGACGATGTGCAGGTCTGGTCGGGCAAACACGGCGGCGTTCGGGTTGCAGTTGCCATCAGCGGACAAAAAAATCTGGATCGGTTCGGGCCTCAAACCGAGTTCGGATCGCCACGCCTCGAACGCGGGCGCATCACTTGGACAGATGAACCTCGAGTTCCAAATGTGGTCCGGTTCGATCTGAAGGGTCATGTCGCCGACAATCACGGCATCGGCCCGAGCCCGCAGGAATCCCATCAGCCAGGTGTCGTGTTTTTGAAAACCGCTGACATCTCCCCCACCGACATGACCGGGCGTGGAGAAACTGACGCGACCATCTCGAGAGGTCACGAAGTTGATGAAGGTGTACGGGCGATCCCCGGTGTCCGGTGCGTGCCAATCGCCACCGTAAACGTTTCGCCAGTGTTCGGGAATGCTGGCTGTGGTTCGAGTATCCAGGTCGAAGCAGACTTCAAAAGGGCTTCCGGGGCCAACTGGTCGAGAAACGTCGGGTTGAGTAGACATGAACCAATCTACCGGCGTTTGCAAGTTTCGATTTCGGCTCGGGCTTACGGTCTGGGATTTCATGGGCGGGCCGAAACTCCCGCTTGAACTCGGGCTAGACTCGAGGCATGTTGGTTTTGGGCATTGACACGAGTTGCGACGACACCGGCATCGGCGTGGTGCGGGATGGGCTGGTGCTCTCGAACGTCATCGCCTCGCAGACCTTGCACGCGGCCTATGGCGGGGTGATGCCGGAGCTCGCCTCTCGAGAGCATTTGCGCGAGATCGATCCGGTGCTCTTGCGGGCGTTGCAGGAGGCCGGGGTGAAGATCGAGGAGATCGATGCGATTGCGGTCACTCGAGGTCCGGGTTTATCTGGCTCATTGCTGGTCGGGCTGATGTTCGGCAAAGGTCTGGCGTTTGCACTGAACAAACCGCTGTATACGATGCACCACCTTGAGGGTCACATTCAGGCGGCCCTGGCGAGCGATCCGAGCCTCAAGCCTCCGTTCCTGGCGTTGGTGGTTTCGGGTGGGCACACGCATTTGTTTGACTCGGCGACAGTTGGTGAGTACATATTGGTTGGCGCAACCAAGGACGACGCGGCGGGCGAGGCATTCGATAAAGTGGCAAGACTCCTCGACTTGGGCTTTCCGGGCGGTCCCGCAATCTCTGAAGCGGCGCTCGAGGGTGATGCGCACGGTTATCCGTTCACGGTTCCGTTGCGTGGACAAACTGGCTTCGATTTCAGTTACTCGGGATTGAAAAACGCGGCGCGGTTGGCGGTGGAAGCTCAAGGTCAGGGCAGGCTTGAGGTCAGCACGGCAACCTTGGCGGCAAGTTTTGAACGGGTGGTGGTTGAGAGTCTGGTCGGCACGACGACCCGAGCGGCGAAGGCTTTGAAACGCGAGACGATTGTGATTTCTGGTGGCGTGGCGGCGAACCGGGCGTTGCGAGCGGCATTCCTCGAGAAAGCCGAAAAAGAATCTTGGCGCGTGCTGTTTCCGCCCGCCGGGTTGAACACCGACAACGGCGCGATGATCGCCCTGGCCGGGTACGTTCGTGCGGCTCGAGAGGATGCGCCAGATGCCTTCTCGCTCGGCGTGGAACCGTACTGGCCGTTGGCCCACTTATGAAGGTTCTGGCATGAACGGCTGGCTCGAGGCGTTGAATGCCTGTATAGGCCGTGGTGAGCCGTGCGTAATCGTCACGGTCGCCAACGTTCGCGGTCATGCACCTCGAGCACCCGGCGCGAAGATGATCGTCTCGAGCAAAAGCATTTCTGGCAGCGTCGGCGGCGGCAATCTCGAGGAGGTCGCCATTCGCAAAGCTCGAACCATGCTCGAAGCGCGGACGCAAACCGCCGAAACGCTCGAGCTAACACTCACCGAACGCGCCCCGGCCGAATTTGGCGTGCAATGCTGCGGCGGCGAGGTCACACTTTTGCTCGAGCCGGTTCAACCAGAATTAACGCAAATTGCCCTGTTCGGCATGGGGCATGTCGGGATTGCGCTGGCCCGAATCCTGTCCCGATTGCCGTTCGAGTTGCTGCTCTGCGATTCGCGCTCAGAAATGCTCGAGGCGGCACGGCTGACAGATCTCTCGAGCACCGCCCACGTTCGCACCTTCAGCTTTCAGCATCCATCACCGGAGTTTGTTTTCGCCGAACTTCGCACCGGAGCCTTCGTCTTCATCCTGACCCACGATCACCGCGAAGACATCGGCATCCTCGAGACGGCCTTGCACCGTCCGGACCTCGACTATGTCGGTTTGATCGGCTCGAGCGCCAAATGGGCCCGCTTTCAGGTTCAGTTACAGGCCAGAGGTTTTTCGGATTCAGACTTCGCTCGAGTCACCACGCCGATTGGTGTCTCTGGCGTTCGTGGCAAGCACCCGGAAGTGATCGCGATCGCTGCAGCAGCCCAAATCCTCGAGCATGTCAGTATTCCCGAATCGGGCTCCTGAAGCTTTCGTCAGCATTGTACGCAGATCACAATGATTTCCCTGCCGCGATGTGGTTGTTGACCAAGCCTTCCGCGAGCCGCACGGTAAGGTCGGCTGAATTGCTTCACGCCCCG
Organism: Deinococcales bacterium; assembly: GCA_031418155.1. Classification (GTDB taxonomy): domain Bacteria; phylum Deinococcota; class Deinococci; order Deinococcales; family JAAFIG01; genus JANOWZ01. Next base: position 18,233 of record JANOWZ010000512.1, on the reverse strand, counting down.
TTAAGGAACTTCGGGCAAGCTTCATGGAGTTCGGTCCTAGGATTGAAGACTGTGCAGGGCAGCGGTAAAGCTCGAGCGAACCTCGTGACAAACGCTCGAGACCGGGAGGACTATGAAGGTCAGTATTTTTGGACTTGGTTATGTCGGTGCGGTCACAGCCGCCTGTTTCGCTCAACGTGGGCACACGGTCGTTGGCGTGGATGTCAACCCGGACAAATGCAAGATGATCATGGAGGGCCGCAGCCCGATTGTTGAAACGGGGCTCGAGGAACTCTTGCAGGCCGGTGTCAATTCGGGGCACATTTCAGCAACGGTCGATGGGGCGCAGGCCGTGATCGAGACGGACCTTTCGATCATCTCGGTCGGCACGCCGTCTTACGCGAACGGCAGCCACAATTACGCTTACCTGTATAAAGTCTGCGAGCAGATCGGTGCGGCCATCTCGAGGAAGGGCACGGCGCATTCGGTGGTGATCCGCTCGACCGTGCTTCCCGGCACGACCGACACCTGCATCGCCATCCTCGAGAAGCACGCGGGCGGCGTTCCGGTTCACGTGGCCTTCAACCCGGAATTCTTGCGTGAGGGCAGCGCCATCAAGGATTTCGATCACCCGGCGTACACGGTGATTGGTTCGCACGATCCCTGCGCGGTCGAGGCGGTCAATGAGTTGTACTCGAGCATTGACGCGCCGGTTCACACGGTCGGTTTGCGGGCCGCCGAGATGATGAAGTGCGTGGCGAATGCGTTTCACGCCTTGAAAATCACCTTCGCCAACGAGATCGGGCAGTTGGCGAAAGGTTTGGGTGTCGATGGCCGCGAAGTCATGGCACTTCTTTGCGAGGACAAGATTTTAAACATCTCCCCGGCCTACTTGCGACCAGGATTCGCCTACGGCGGTTCGTGTCTTCCAAAAGACGTGGCGGCATTGAATTACTCGGCACGTACCAACGACATTGACCTGCCACTCTTGGGCAGCCTGCCACAATCGAACCGCGCCCAGATCGATGCGATCGCCAACCGGGTGCTTGAGACGGGGGCGCGAAAGATTGCGGTCTTGGGCTTGGCCTTCAAACCCGGCACGGACGATTTGCGCGAAAGTCCAGCGGTCGAATTGGTCGAACGCCTGATCGGTAAAGGTTGCCAGATCAAAGTGGTCGATGCGGCGGTGCAGCACGCCAAGTTGGTCGGTGCGAACAAGGAATACATCGAACGCAAACTGCCCCACGTGACCAGCCTGTTGGTCGAACCCGGTGCGGCACTCGAGGGTGCGGAGGCTATTATCGTGATGCACGGGACGACAGAATTCTCGAATTTACTGGCTCAAGCGCCAGCCAACGCCAAAATTTTCGACCTCGCCAGCCTTAAAAATCTCGAGTTGCCCCAGGGGGTGAGCGTCAATGGTGTTGCGTGGTGAGACGATGCGTATCGATTTGGTCAATTCCGGCCTCAATAGTGGAACCGGTCCACGCGGTGAGGGCAAGAAAGTCCTGATCGTGGTTGAGAACCTGCCCGTGCCGTTTGATCGGCGCGTGTGGATGGAGGCGACCACGCTGCGCGACGCGGGGTACGCGGTCAGCGTGATCTGCATCACCGGCAAGGGGTACACCGCCGAATACGAGGAACTCGAGGGCATTCACATCTACCGGCACGGTTTACCGCCCGAACGCAACGATGCGGCTGGGTTCTTGCTCGAGTACGTCGCGGCCTTGTATCACGAGACGCGCTTGGCCTGGAAGATTTGGCGCAGGCACGGCTTTGACATCATTCACGCCTGCAATCCACCGGATTTGATTTTCTTTGTGGCCGCACCGTTCAAGTTTTTGTTCGGCACGAAATTCTTGTTCGATCAGCACGACGTGAACCCGGAACTGTACGAAACCAAGTTTGGTCGCCGCGATTTTGTTTACAACGGCCTGAAACTGGTTGAACGCCTGACCTTTAAACTCGCGGACGTGGTGATCTCGACCAACGAATCGTATAAACGCATCGCGCTCGAGCGTGGCGGCAAGCGTGACGATCAAGTGTTCGTCGTGCGCAGCGCCCCAAAGCTGGACAAGTTCAACCCGCGTCCCGGCGGCGAGCATCACAAGTCGGGCTTCAAGTACATGGTCGGTTATTTGGGCGTGATGGGACCACAGGAGGGGATCGATCACTTGCTGCGTGCCGTCAAGCAAATCGTCGATTCGGGCCGCACGGACATCAAATTCATGCTGGTCGGTGGCGGCTCGAGCTTGGAAGACTTGCGGGCGTACAGCAAGGAACTCAACCTCGAGCGGTATGTTGAATTCACCGGACGCATCCCGGACGAGGACCTGCTCGAGAGGTTGACGGCCTGTGATATTTGCGTCAACCCGGACCCAATGAATCCCTTAAACAACATCTCCACCATGAACAAAATCATGGAATACATGGCGCTCGAGAAACCGGTCGTGCAGTACGACCTGATCGAGGGACGCTTCTCAGCGGGCGAGGCGAGCATTTACGCCAAACCGAACGATGAACGCGACCTGGCCTCGAAAATCCTCGAGTTGTTGGGCGACCCGGAACGCCGTGCGAAGATGGGCAAGATCGGGCTGGAACGCATGAAAACCGCGCTCTCCTGGGAGCACAGCGTGCCGCGCTTGCTCGAGGCGTATGCCAAAGCCTTCGTGGGTCAAAAGCAAAAAGCATGATCGGCGCAAACCTCGCCCATCGGCCTAGTGGAAAGTGGCATAAATGCCTGAGCATTTCTCGAGCAGGGCGAGTGACCAAAAGTGACGTGTCGGATGAGTTTGGAACCGATTGGAACGAAGCGGAAATAGGTAGAGAACTTAGACCGCACGGCACTAGAATCATCGAAGGAGGGTCCAATGCAACCATCACACAAAGCTTACGGCCCTGATACAGGTGGTCCAGGCTGGCTCGAGCGGCTGCGCAACTACCTGCCGCCAGATCTGGATGCACCGTTTTTGGCGCTCGTGTTTGTTGTGCCGGTGTTTGCCGCACTCTTGATGGCTCGAGGGGCGCTCGGGATGGGCTTGGCGATAGCGGCTTTGGTCGTGGTTGGACTGGTTGGCACGGTGCTGGTGCGCCGCATGGCGATTGAATCGCTCGCCGCTTGGCTGATGATCCCGGTGATCCTGCTGTTTCCACCATCGAAAAGCCAATTGGGTGGCCTGCCTTCGATCAACTCTATCCGCACTTTCGACATTCTGTTGCTGATTGGCGTGCTGTTATTAAACCGTTCCCGTGACGATCTCGAGCGACCCAGCCTGCGCACCTGGGTTTTCCGTGGCCTGAGCGTGGTCTTGATCCTGGTCACGGGTGCTTCGGCCCTGATTTACAACGACACCACCAGCGATGCTTTGGGAACCTGGCAGACTGGACCGTTCCTGGTGCTGGCCGCCGGATTCCTGGCAAGCTTTCTGGGTTCACCCAAAACCCTGCTCGAGAAAATGTCTGAAATTGCCCGACCAATGGCGTTCTTATTGTGCGCCCTGACGGTATTTGAGTACATGACCAACTCGAGCATTTATGGCTTTTACTTCCGGTCAAACGGTTTTGACCGTCGCCCTCCGGGACCGTTTTTGGCCGCAGAGGTGTTGGGCTACATGTTCAGCGTTCTGGCTGCACTGATTTTGTTTCACAAACGTCAACTCAAAGCCCCCAGAAGCGGCTTTGTGAACAACATGGCCTTGATCGCCTGCGTGGTTGGGGCCTTCCTGACCTTTTTTCGCAGTTCGTGGTCGAGCATTCTAGCCGTCTTGCTGATTGATTTCTTGCTGCACTTGCCCACACGCCGTCAGGTTGGTCGCATGATCCCGTGGATTCCATTCATGCTGCCGGTTTTCGCCGTGATTGCCGTCACCACCGGTTATGTCCTCTCGAGTTCCAGTACGGTTTTGGACAACAATCCGTTCATTGATGCGATTTTTGAACGCACCAACGGTGACAACTCACAGAATTCTGCCGGAAACCGTGACAGTTTCGCCCGCAGCGCCTACAAGATGATTGGGTATGCACCGATCACCGGTGTGGGTTTCAACCAATTTCCAATCAATCTGTTTCGGTTTTTGCCCGAAGACATCGATGCCGATCAGTTCGTGACGGTCTTTCAGAACGTGGATGCCACCACCGTCAACGGCAATGTGGCGCACAACAGTTTCGTGCAGTTGGCCGCCGAGTGCGGTATCCCAACCGCAATTGTTTTGATTCTTTTGGTGATTTATCCGGCGGCGGCATTGTTCCGCCAACGCAACCGCCCGAATCAAAAAGAGTATTTTGCGCTCGCCATGACCTTGTTGGCCGGGTTGTTCACCAGCTACATGTCGCAATCAATGTTCTATTACGGTGCGTTGGCGTTGCTCTGGTCCAGTCTCGCCTTCGGAGCCTTGGTGCGTCGCGCCGATGACGAGCCCTCCTGGAATTGGGATGGCGTGAACATGCCCCTGATGCCGGTAATGGAAACACCAGACGAAAAAATCACTCGAGCTTGAGCATCGCCAGTCCTCGAGCTTGAGCATCGCCAGTCCTCGAGCTTGAGCATCGCCAGTCCTCGAGCCTGGACGAGAAGTCCCTTGCCTACTGTGTGCGGGACGATTTTCATGTCAAAATCTTGGTCTGACCAAGTTTTGACTCTCGGATAGATTGCGTAGAATCTGCCATGCCGACTTTTGACTTGATCGTGCGGGGCGGAACCATCGTGACCACCAACGGTCTCGAAGCTACAGACCTGGGTCTCAGTGATGGCAAGATCGTTGCGCTCGAGCCAGAAATCTTGGGTACTTCACGAGTCGAGATTGATGCTCGAGGGTTGCACGTCCTACCTGGAGTGGTCGATGCACACGTGCATTTCAACGAACCGGGCCGTACCGATTGGGAGGGCATTGCGACTGGCTCGAGGGCGTTCGCGGCGGGTGGTGGCACAACCTTTGTGGACATGCCACTGAATTCGAGCCCGGTGACGGTGGATGGTCCGAGTTTCGATTTGAAACTTGCGGCGATGCGGGCCTCGAGCCTGACCGATTTCGCACTTTGGGGCGGCCTCGTGCCAGGGAATTTGGATCAACTGCCAGAATTGGCGGCGCGTGGCGTGATGGGCTTCAAGGCATTCATGAGCAATTCTGGACTGGCGGAGTTTGACGCGACGGATGACTTGACGCTGCTCGAGGGGATGCGGGTTGCGGCACAGCTTGGACTGCCGGTCGCAGTTCATGCCGAGTCCGATTCGATCACGGGTGCACTCTCGAGCCGATTGCGGGCGGCGGGCAAAACGGGCATCCGGGATTACCTGACCTCACGCCCCGTGATTGCGGAACTCGAGGCAATCTCACGGGCGATCCTGCTGGCCGAAGAGACGGGTTGCACACTGCACATCGTGCACATCTCAAGCGGGCGTGGCGTGGCACTGGCTGCACAGGCGAGGGCACGTGGTGTGAATGTCACCCTCGAGACTTGTCCGCATTACCTGGCGTTCACCGATGATGACCTCGAGCGTTTGGGCGCGGTCTTGAAATGCGCACCACCAGTTCGTGATCGGCTCGAGCGCGATCACTTGTGGTCGCACGCCATCGCCGGAGAAATCGACATCATCGGGTCGGACCATTCGCCCGCACCGCCCGAGGTGAAAACCTCGAGCAATTTTTTTGCGATTTGGGGCGGGATTTCTGGTGTGCAATCCACGTTATCGGTGCTGCTGTCTGAGGGCGTTCAGGCTCGAGGATTACCGCTCGATTTGGTCACAAAGATGCTGGCATCAAGACCGGCAGAACGTTTCAAGTTTTCACACAAAGGCAAGCTCGAGCTTGGTTTCGATGCGGATTTCTGCCTGGTGGACCTGACGAAATCCTTCACGCTCGAGCCTGAGGCGTTGCTGTACCGACACACGCAAAGCCCGTACCTCGGACAGACATTTACGGGCGTGATTCAACGAACCGTGTCTCGAGGTCAAACAATCTTCTTGGACGGGCAGATTGTTGAAGGTTCTCGAGGTCAATTTGTGCGACCTCGAATGTAATCATTCGAGCACAGGTTACTCGAGCGAGATCACCAGCGTGTACTCTTGGCTGTTGCGTGTACGGTTCAGGGTGTAAACGTAATACGTTCCCTCGGCGGGATTGCGAAACTCGAGCTTCTTGAGTTCGCTGGTGCTCGTGTCCGCATGGGCGGGCGAATTCGAGCTCAGTCGTGCGCCGTGCAATAGGAAATCGACCGAGCCTCGGCTCGAGATCACGCCTAAAGTCAGGCGTTTCCCCGGCTTGGCGAGTTTGATAATCCATTCCTGACCGCTGCCGGCTTTGATCCGACCATCCTCGCTGAAGGGACCGACGGCATTGACGATGACCGTCTTGTACCCTCGAGCGTTGATGAAACTCTGAAAGTTGATGCTCGCGCTGGATTGCTTGCCCGTTGGCGTGTTGGCAGGGGCGCAGCCGAACAGCCCGAACATCAAGCCACTGAAGATCAGCGTGTGGGCAACGGCGCGGGCAAATGGACGGTGATTCATGCGTTCTCGGTGTATAGTCTACCGCCCGCAGATGAAGAGAATCCGAGCATTTTCTTGAAAACCGGGTAAAGTACGTGGCAAGCAGCATAGTATGTTGGCTTGCAATCTGAAGTACAATAGAACCGAGCCAAGTGCTCAAGGAGGATGGAACGGAGTGACTGTTGATTCTGGTGCGGTGGTGGAGGGGAAAGTCACGCGAGTGACCGATTTCGGCGCGTTCGTTGAGATCAAAGAGACCGGCGAAACCGGCTTGGTGCACATCTCGCAGATCGCGCATGAGTTCGTGCGCAGCGTCTCGGATTTCGTGCACGAGGGTCAGGAATTGACCGTCAAGGTGCTGGGCCGCGATGATCGCGGACGGCTTGACCTTTCGATCAAGGAACTTCAGGACGAACCCGAGGAGATTCCCCGTCCGAAGCGCATCGGCAAGCAGGCTCCGGCCTTCGAGGCGAAATTGCGTTCGTTCATGCGCGACGCTAAGGAACGAAGCGGTGGCGGCATAGCCCCAGATAAGAAAAAGAAAAAGTAAGCCAAATCAGTTCAACCAAGGTGGCCTCGAGATTCGGGGTCACTTATTTGTTCGGCCTCGAGGTTTATTCAATCCGTACTCGAGCCATCTTGTCCGAATACGGTAACGAGACCATCAACAGTGGCAATCAATGGTCTCGCGCTGGCTTTGAAATCGTTTAATGCAGCGGAATGTTTGCGGTCAGCACGACCGTATCGCCGCGCTGTTCAACTTCGAGTTTCGGTTCCGGGATGTTGCTGGTCCCATCGTTCGGGAAATATTTGCGAATCACGGCAAGCAATTCTTCTTGCATCGCTTCAACCTTGCCGGGTGACACTCCGGCCCGGTCATACGCCAGCACCAGTTGCAGGCGTTCTTTGAGCGTGTCTTTGGTGGTTTTCGTGCCGAACAGCCGCTCAAGCCAGCCCATCACGAGCCCCCGAAAAGTTTGGAAAGGCGGGCCATGAAGCCAGTTTTTTCATCCAGGCTGGCGAATGGTACGTCCTCACCGTGAATGCGGCGGGCCAGGTCCCGAAAGGCATTTCCAACCCTGCTATCGCCAAGCACCGCAGGATCGCCAACGTTGGTCGAGATCAGGATGCTTTCATCCTCTGGGATGATGCCAATCGGTTTGGCCGAAAGAATCCCAACGATGTCATCGACCGAAAGCATGTTCTTTTGCTGCACCATTTTGGGTCGCAAGCGGTTCACAACCAGGCGAATCTCACGGATGTCTCGTGCCTCGAGCATCCCGATGATCCGGTCGGCATCACGAATGCTCGAGACTTCCGGGTTGACCACGACCAGTCCGGCGCTGGCGGGCGCGGCGGCGGTTTTGAAACCCGATTCGATGCCCGCCGGGGAATCCATAAACACGCGGTCCATGCCTTCTTCTTCCAGAAGGCGTTTGACGATCTCTTTCATGCCGTCTTCGGTCAGTGCGTCCTTGTCCCTGGTTTGTGAGGCGGGCAGCAGGAACAAATGTTCGACGTGTTTGCTGCGAATCAATGCCTGCCGCAGCTTACATTTACCTTCCAGAACATCCACGAGGTCGAAAACCACGCGGCTTTCGAGACCCATGACGACATCCAAGTTGCGCAGACCAACGTCCACATCAATGACGGTGACTTTCTCGCCCAATTTTGCAAGGCCCGTTCCGACATTGGCGGTGGTGGTGGTTTTGCCCACGCCGCCCTTGCCGGATGTGACCACGATGACTTTGCCCTCCACGAACTCCTCCTTGGCTGTTCACCCCGTGCCCCGTTGCGCCGGGGTGTTGCTCGAGGTGATGCGTGCTGTGAATGTTTTCGGAATCGTTTACGCCCGAATGTGGCTTGGGCGTGAATAATCTGTTGAACCTGAGGCTAACCCGTTTGGGTGAGTGCGATATTCTAACCAATCCTGGGGCGTGAAATACAATCTGCGCATCGGTGTGCGTGCAGCTCGCATGAAATCACAGTCGAATCACCCCTAAATCGCTCGCATCTCCTCGCAAGTCGGTGAGGTGTTATGTTCACAGGCATGGTTGAGTGATTCTCTGCGTCGATATTCAACGTGGTCACGCCGGTCGTTCCCGGCGTGTTGAGTTTGAATGTGCCGGTCATTCCCGCGCTGCACGATTGTGACGACCACGCTTTTGGTAGATTTAGAACATGGTTGAAGTGATTCCTTGTGTCGATATTCAGCGTGGTCGCGCCGTGCGCTTGTTCAAGGGCGATCCGAAGCTCGAGACGGTGTATTTTGATTCACCGTTGGCGGCGGCTCAACATTGGGTGGGCAAGGGTGCTGGCTTGGTGCATCTGGTCGATTTGGATGCCGCGACCGGCGCGGGCAGCAACCGTGAGGTGATCCTCGCGATTGCCCGGACCTTGAAGGTGCCTGTTGAGGTCGGTGGCGGTGTGCGTTCGCTTGAGGCAGCACAATCCCTGCTCAAGGGCGGCGTGCGTCAGGTGGTGATCGGTACAGTCGCGGTCACGCAACCCGAGGTGGTTGATGCGATCCTCGAGCGGTTTGGGGCAGCAAGCGTGATCGTTTCGATTGATGCCAGGGAAGGTTTGGTTGCGGTCAAAGGATGGGCTGAGACCTCGCAGGTGCAGGCGACCGATTTGGCGGCAGCCGTTTGGGCGCAGGGCGTGCGAACCCTGATTTACACCGATGTCACCCGTGATGGCACGCTCGAGGGTCTGGACGAGACCCCATTGCAGGCGATTCGGGCCGCGTGGCCGGGGCGTTTGCTGGCAGGTGGCGGTGTTGCCACCGTGAAGGACTTGGATTTGCTCGAGCGTGTTGGCATCGAGGGAGCCATCGTCGGACGGGCCTTATACGAGGGAACGCTCGAGTTTCCAACCTGATCTCAAGGATCAAACAGTTGGAGTTGAGCCTCGAGCGCCCTGCGAATCGGGGCGAAGTTGCGCCGATGCTGGTCACAGACACCGAGTCGTTCGAGTGCCTGCGCGTGGACCCGAGCCCCATAACCTTTGTGCTTGGCAAACCCGTAATCGGGATGCTCGAGGTCCAATTCCCGCATAAAGTCATCGCGGGCGGTTTTCGCAAGAATGCTGGCGGCAGCAACGCTGTAAGAGTTTGAATCCGCCTTGGCGGGTGCGAGCAACGGCAGGTTCGTATCCAGGCGCAAGTAATCAGTCACGAGTGCATCTGGGCTTGGATCGAGCCGTGCAATCGCCCGCAGGCCCGCACGTTTGGTCGCCTCGAGCACGCCGAACTCTTCCACTTCACTGGCTGGGGCAAACTCGATGGCCCAGGCGAGCGCCTCAAGTTTGATCTTGACGGCGAGGCGTTCACGGCTTGGTGCGCTCAAGGTTTTCGAGTCGCGGTACAGTCGCTCGAGCCCATCGGCGGGCAGGATCACGGCGGCAACCGAGATCGGTCCGGCCCAGGCTCCACGTCCGGCCTCGTCGATGCCTGCGATGCGTTGCCGCCCCAGTTGCCAGTGTTCGGCCTCGAGTGCCCACATAGGGTTCGCATCGGGGTTCAACTCGATCTCGCACTTGAGCTCACCGAATGCTGGAATTTGTGCCCCGATCACTCGAGCATGAACGGTTTTTCGGCTGCGACTGTCGGTCATGCACGCTTATTTTAATCTTTTCGCTCTAGATTGAGGGTTACGATGCCCCCCCTGTCGCTTGGACGCACCCTCACTGGCCTGTTGCTGCTGTCAATGGCTTTGGTAGCGTGTCCACGGCAACCCGTTCCGGCGGTGGTGCGGGTCACATACCAGGGTCAACCGGGTTTGGTGCCACCCTGCGAGGCGATCACACTCAATTTGGACTTGAATGATTCCAAACTGAAGGGTCAAAAACTTGTTTATACCTTTGAAGTTGCTCCGCCGTTACCGAATGCTGCAATATTTCAGACAAACGCCATGATACCCAAAGCCACATGGTTGATCGCAGTCAGTCCAAAATCGAGCACGCGGTTGACCTTTTCCGGCACAGTCACCGATCTCGCAACGAATACGACCGAGAAGATTGCGGGGCCGGTGGTGACGCTGGCGGCAGGTTCGGGCGGACCGTGCGGCAGCATTCAAGGCCGAGTGCGTGACGGAATCCGATTCTCGAGCCTGAACACGGACTTCAATACCGGGAGCCTGAACCCTGAGGTCAGTGCCTCGAGCCAACTTTCACGCATTCCAGACGATGCCGTGTTCGCCGCCAACGAAGCGATTGTCAAACTCAAAACGGGCAGTTTGCGTGCCACCACATCTGGACCATTGCCATTTGCTCGGGCGGTCATCGGACAAACCGGTGTGGTTCGTCGCTCGAGCACAGGATTCACAACTTCTTCTGCCGGTGGTTTCGTCACGGCGGGGAGCGCTGCGGGTCAGGATACGCTCGAATGGATTCGTTCGCTCGAGGCCCGCAGCGATGTCGAATATGCCGAACCGAACTACCGGGTCACGCTCGAGGCCACCCCGACCGATCCGTTTTACACCAGCACGACAGGCCCGAATCAACGCTGGCATTACGAGCAATTGAACCTGCCCGCCGCCTGGGACAAACCACTATCGCCCCTGACCGCCGCCAACGCCGTCAGGGTCGCAGTGATCGACAGCGGCATTTTGTGGCATCCGACCGATCCGGCATCGCGCCATCCCGACTTTGATTGCCTGGTCGCTCCGGGCCTGCCCAAAATCATTGCCGGTTACGACCTGATTGAAAATGACGACAATCCCTTCGACAACAACGATGCCTCATTTCACGGTTCGCATGTGGCCGGAACCATCGGGGCTTGCAGCAACAACGACAAATTCGGTGCGGGTGTCGCCTGGAACGCCCAAATCCAAGCGGTTCGCGCCTTTGACAGGGGCTCCTCTTCGTTCGAGACCATCGCTCGAGCGGTGTACTGGGCGGCGGGTCTGCCGATAGAAGACAAAAACGACCCGACGAAAAAAATAATCAACTCCAATCCGGCCCAGATCATCAACATGAGCCTGGGCGGGCCAGCCATCGCCTCGAGCCGTTTTTTGCAGGATGCTGTGACCGCCGCGACCAACAAGGGCGTGATCGTGGTGGTTGCGGCGGGCAACAAGAACCGTGACACCAGCGAGTTCGTGCCCGCCAACCTGCGTGGCGTGATCGTGGTCGGTGCGACCGCACCAACGGATGGGAATGGCACTGTGGCTCGGGCCTCGTATTCCAATCACGGCAGTGCGATCAGCGTGATGGCTCCCGGTGGCGATCAGGCGCGGCGCGGTTTGGCGCAGGACGGTGTGCTCAGCCTGGGCGGTTGCGGCTCTTTGGAGAACTTTGCGGGCAGTGTGCCGCCTTGCAGCGACAGCGACCCGGAATTCGGGATGCACTACTTGCAGGGCACTTCGATGGCCACGCCACACGTGACCGGTGTGGTCGCCATGATGCTGCAAGCCCAAGCGAAATTGCGCAACCCGACCGGCAGTGACATCAAACGCAATTGGGCTCGGGTGCTGGCATACCTGCGGGATTCCTCGAGCCTGAGCGGAATGGCCCTGTGCGAACGCGGTTGCGGTGCGGGCCTGCTCGATGCGGCCAAAGCGCTGCAAAAAGCCATCGATTATCCCAGCATGGGGCCACTTCTTGTAGCGACCACCAGCAGCACCAGCAGCGAAAGCGTCAACGGCGCAATCGTCTTTGGACCAGATGATTCACTGATCAAATTCAGCCTTAAAAATGTTGGCGATGTGCCAGCGGTCATGAACGTCACAGCCACATCGCCGGGGTTGAAGGCCGAAGCGTTCAGCGCCAACGTCCCGGTGGACAGCGAAGGCTTGATCGTGGTGAACCTGAACCGGGCCGGGGTTGCGGATGGCAGTTACGCCGGTCGGATCAGCATCAATTACGGCTCGAACCCCGTCCGATTGCTCGAGGTGCGGGCGTATTACAGTGTTGGCGCGGCCAGACCGATCAGCGACAGCCAGAACGTGCGGGTGCGGTTGTATAAACGTGACCCGAGTTGCGCCAACGATCAACGGCGCGTGAACTTTCCCGGCTTTGAGGTGACAAACGACGGAAGCTTCAACTTTCCCGACCTCGAGTTTGGCACGTATGACCTGATCGCGTACCGCATCAAACCTGGAACCAGTCCCGGACCAAGCGATGAGGTCAGCATCAGTGAACTCGGGCGTTTGGACAACCTGAGTTTTTCCTCGAGCGGCACGCCCAAATTGCTCGAACAGGACATCACCCTCGAGACGACCAACATCGTGATCGGACCTGAGAATCCGACAGATCAACGGTGTACTCCGTCAAGCCGCTGACGGATTTGATTTGAGACTCGAGCCGCGACGAGATTGCGGTAGACTCGAAACAAATCTGCAATCGTTTGCCGAACCCGGAGACCGCATGTCTGAAATTACGCTGCACCTGCAAAAATCGTTTTTCTCTGAACATGAAAAACTTCTTGTCGAACACGCCGGACTGCGGGCCTCGAGCTTTCTGTATCCGAGTGGCGTTCACGCGATCCGCCTCGAGAACGAACTCGGGCAGATGACGGTCCTGCCGTACCAGGGGCAGCAAATCTGGCACCTCAAGTTCTACGGGCGCGCGTTAACGATGCAGAGCATGTTCGACTCGCCGCGTTTGAACACGGCGTACCTCGAGAATTACGGTGCGTTCTTGCTGCATTGCGGCGCGACCGCGATGGGCGTTCCTGGACCGGAAGACACGCATCCGTTGCACGGCGAATTGCCAAACGCACCGTATCAAACCGCGCAACTCTTGATCGGTGAGGACGCTCGAGGCGCGTACATCGGCGTGACCGGCACGTATCAGCACACGGTCGCGTTCAGCCAGAATTACCAGGCGCGTCCGGTCGTGAAACTGTATGCCAACTCGAGCCGATTCCCGATCCAGATGAACATTCACAACCTCAAACGCACACCGATGGAATTGATGTACATGGCACACGCGAACTTTCGCCCACACGATCACGCGCGGCTCGAGTACACCGCGCAGTACACGCCCGAACACGTCCGCGTGCGCACCAGCATCCCGAGTCACGTCAAGCCCGCGCCCGGTTACATGGAATTTCTGACCGAACTCGCGGCAAATCCGAGCAAACACCATGTGCTCGAGCCGGGATTGCAGTTCGCGCCGGAGATCGTCTTTTTTATTGATTACTTGGCGGATGAGCACGGCTGGGCGCACGCGATGCAACTCTTGCCGGACGGTCAGGCGGATTTGATCTCGCACCGACCGAGCGAATTGGATTTTGGCGTGCGTTGGATCTCGAGAACCCCGGATCAGGATTGCTTCGGCCTGAACCTGCCCGCCACCGCCGAGCCTGAGGGGTACAGCGCCGAGGCTGCCAAAGGGAACATCAAGACCTTGGCGGCGGGTGCGACTTGGACTTGCAACATCGAGGTTGGGGCGCTCGGGCCAGACGAGGCGAAACGCATGGCGGCAGAAGTCATTGGCATTCGCGGTTGAACGTTCAAGGCTCGAGCATCCACTCCGGTTTTGTGGCCTGACTTGCTCATGCGTGATCTATTGAAACCTCGAGTTGCATTACTTCGCCCAGAACCATTCGAGCGCAGCGGGCAGAATCTCAATCCAAACTTGCACGTCATGCCCGGACACCCATTCATTGCCCTTGACCCGAGCCCCTGCGCTTTGCAATTCGCTGCTGAAATGCCGCGATTGCTTGATGTACGGCTCGAGCGTGCCCGCCACCAGGAAGAAATCGGCGGGAACCACACCCAAAGAAGATCGGGTCAGGGTGAAGGTTTTGCCCGCTGTGGAGATCGGCACGGCGTGCGCATAAATTTCTGGGTGGCGCAAGGCCATCTGCAAAGCGAACTGCCCACCGTTCGAGAAGCCGTTCACCACGCGGTCCTCGCGTTTTGTGCTGGCCCCAAATTGGCTTTGCGCCCAGGTGCGCAACTCCTCGACGAAGAACGTTTCGTGCGCTTTAAATCGTGCCGGGTTGACATCCGGCAGGTACTCTTGAGCACGGGTGTTGCGGGAAATATCGTTCGCCTCGGGACCGCTCGAGATGCCCGGTTCAGCACCAATCAAGATCACCGGTGAGACGCTCCCCGCCAGAATTGCAGGCTCGAGGACTCGGGCCAATCCCGGCACGGACGCACCATCGGCGAGGTAGACGACGCGATAACTTTTCTTTGGATCGTGGTTGGGTGGCAGGTACACCCAGACATTGCGTTTTTCGGCCAGGGCATTGCTGTAAAATTCGACACGGCGTTCCGCGCCTCGCAACCGCTGCGCCTGAGCGGGTGCAACAGGGGCGTTCGGGCCACGCCAGACACGAACATTGACCCGTCCCAAACCAACCCCGTTGCGGGTCACAGAGAACCCCACGGTAATCACGGCACGGTCCAAATCTCGAATCCGTGCCGTCAACGCCCAAACTGTGCTCGAGGGCGTACCATCCTCGTTCAGGGCCGGGATCAGGTCGTCCTCGAGTCCGCAGCAGAGCGTTACCCGGTCCGCCTGACCTTCAAAGCTGAAGTTCAAGTCGTTGCCGTCGCGCCAAATGTCCGATTTTTCTTTGGCGCGGCGCTCCAACACGTCTTTGACCCGGTACGAACGCGAAAGCATCTCCAAACCCGGTCCCGGATTGGTCCTGGAGAACCCGGCGGTGCGTGAAGGTATGCCCGTTGAACTGTTCAATGTTGGGTTGACCAACTCACAGGCAACGATCAATGAAAACCCGGTCAGGATCAACAGCAGGCTCGAGGACAGGGAAATGGCACGCACAACTTCAGTCTACGGTCCGTGGATAAATGCGGTCTCAAAGCCATAAGGATTGGTGAACTCCGGGTCCATAAGACGGTTCCGCCCAGCCTCGTTCAGGCTATTTTGTCCCATTCACAAGGCCACGCTCGGGCTAGAATGAGGCTGTGCTCGCCTCAATACCGTCCGTGACCACCTCGAGCACACAGGTTGCCCTGCTTGAACGTGTGCTGTGTATCGCGCAGACACCCGCCCCGACCTTCCATGAGGGTGAACGCTCGAGCCTGATCGCCGGTTGGTGGGCCAGTTTTGGACTGCACCCAGAATTGGATGCTGCCGGGAATGTGATCGCCCGGATCGGAGGGCAGGCGGGCGCATCTGGCAAACGCATCTGTCTGGCCGCGCACCTGGATACCGTGTTTGAGGCCGGAACCGATTTAAAGGTGCGGCGCGAGGGCAACCACCTGGTCGGTCCAGGCATCGGTGACAACGCCTCGAGTCTGGCCGTGCTGACCACACTCGCCGAACGTTTCGCTCAAAGTGGCGCACCATGCGAACTGTGGTTGGCCGCCACCACCGGCGAAGAGGGTCTCGGTGATTTGAAGGGTGCGAAGCACCTGTTGAACGCGCATGCTCGAGACTTCGATGCGTTCATCGCGGTGGACGGCTACCTCGGCCTGGTCGTGGACCGTTCGGTTGGCGTGCGCCGTTACCGCGTCGGTTTTCACACCGAAGGCGGTCACTCCTGGGGCAACGCTGGCGCACCGAGCGCAATTCAAGCCCTGGGGGATGCGATCCATGACCTGTACAAAATTCCGCTCGTGCAAGACCCCAGGGCCACCCTAAACGTCGGCACGGTTTCTGGCGGCACAAGCGTCAACAGCATCGCCTCACACGCCGAAATGCTGCTGGATTTGCGCAGCATCGACGCGAGTACCCTCGAGCATTTGGAGGACAACGCCCGTTCTGTATTGACCCGCGCCGCACGCCGAGCCCGCGCCGAATTGCGCCTTACGCCCGTCGGTGACAGGCCCGCCGGTGAGACCGACAATCAATCCCTGGTCCGAGCCTCACAACAGGCACTCGAGGGTGTCAAGCTTGGAATGCGCCGTGTCGCCTCGAGCACAGATGCGAACGCCGCCGTGACGCACCACCTGCCCGCGATTGCCTTCGGCGTGTACCGGGGCGGCAACGCGCATCGCTTGGACGAATGGATCGAACCCGAAAGCCTCGAGCCTGGATTGTTGGCACTCGAGGGACTGGTGCACGTGCTCGCCCAGAATTGATTGGCCAGAAGTGATTGGCCAGAAGTGATTGGCGGAATTGATTTTTTCGCCGCTATTGCTGCACTTGAGGTCATGGTAGCCTGATCGGACATGAATTTTGGATTCTTGCCGTTACTGCTGCAATCGCCCCTTCAGGGCGCAATCGTAATCGCCTGCGTGTTGTTTGGACTGGTGTTGCACAACATCGTGCAGGCATTGGTCGCCGACCGTTTGGGCGACAGCACGCCGCGCACCTACGGCTTTCACGGCACGGACCCGCGCATTCACCTTGATCCGCTTTCACTCGCATTTTTGCTTTTGCTCGGTTTCGGCGTGCCCAAATCCATCCCCTTGCGCGGCTCGAGCCTGCGCGGTCGTGGTGGCGGATCGGAGGCCATCGTCTGGCTTTCCGGGCCGCTGGGCCTGATCGGTTATGCGCTGGTGCTGCTGCTCCTGTCGGGAATCGCCGCAAAGTTTGGCGCAGAGGTCGGCTCGAGCATCGGCGGTGGCCTGCAAAACGCCGCCTTTTACGCCGTGCAATACGCGGTGGTCTACATCGTGCCGGTCCCGCCGCTCGATGGCGCTCGAGCCCTGGCCGCCGCTGGTTCGATGGAGGCCAGACGCTTCCTCGCCCAACTCGAGTCTTACGGCCCGATTGGGTTCCTGCTGATTTTCCTGGTGTTGTCTTACACCGGAATTCTGAGCGCCATTGTCAATCCAATCTTGCGCTTGCTGATCGGGATTGTCAGCGCCGTCGGACTCTGAACCGCTCGAGGCTGCCTTGTTCCTTCTTGTGACCCACAATGGATTGCGCTTCAGGTAGGCTACTGACCGTGAACATTCTGCGTGAATTTAACACCCAACCGCTCGAGGCCAGCCTTTATCTGCTCGTCCTGCTCGTTTCGTTTCTGTTGCATGAGTACGGTCATGCCTGGGCCGCAATTGCGATGGGTGATGACACACCACTCGTGAACGGAAAGTTTTCTTGGAATCCACTGCGTTACCTGAACGCGCTCGGCATCGCCTTGATCGTGCTGATCGGTTTCGGCTTCGGTGGTCAGGTTCGTACCGCACCGTGGAAGTACCGCAACCGGCAATTCGGTGAAATCCTGGTCTCGAGCGCCGGTGTTTTGATGAACTTGGCACTGGTCTTGATCGCCGGTTTCGCCCTGCGTTACCTCGGGCTCGAGCGTGGCCTGAACGATGCGCTCACCGGTGATCTGCTCGCGCCCGAATGGGCAATCAACACGCTGATTCGGATGATCGAGTTGAACGTGACCCTCTTCGTCTTCAATTTATTACCCATCCCACCGTTGGATGGCTCGAGCCTGCTGGCCGCATTGATTCCGGGCAATTTTGGTGAGGCATTGCGTCGCACGCAGGCGAACTCGGGTTACCTACTGATTTTTGTTCTGGTGATTTTTCAACAACCGATTGGGCAGGTGATTCGTGCCATCATTGGTTTCGCGTTTCGGATTTTAATTCCCGGCGTGAGCAATCCAATTTGAACCAAGCCTCGAGCACATGACTCGAGGCTTGGTTCACTTTTTCCGATCTTCAGTCGCGTTCTCGAGCGTGACGCAAGATCGCCGGAATGTCCAGATCGGTCAGGTCCGGTTTGTTCTGGTGCTGCAAGAAGGTCGGCAGTGGAATGTTGCCACGTCCAGCGTTCTGAATGCTGGTGATCACGCCTGGAGTTTCGTTGAAACCGCTGGCGATCACGGTCAGGCGCACTTCGTCCCCAGCATCTTCGTCGAAAGTGATACCGAAGATGACATCGGCATCGTCCA
>JANOWZ010000511.1:0-8170 GCA_031418155.1 Deinococcales bacterium | reverse complement strand
GGTGAGGAGTTGCGCGAGGGGTGCTAGATTCATTTGGGGCCTCCCGTATCGGCGGGTGGCCCTACTGTACGGGCTTTTTACGACTGCGTAACTTCAGTACCTCGAGACGAACCAACCCTTCAAACTTCCAGCTTCGAAGCGGGCGAAGATTTCGATCTCGCCAAACCTGGTGCCGAGCACGTGGTACTCGCGGGCTTCACCCTCGAGTTGCGCGTCCAACCACCACGCACCGCGATACGTCCAGATTTCGAGGGTGGTGTGAACCTTGCGGGCCTGGATCGCTTGGGTCGCCTCGCCAGAGAGCGGCACGAACCCGAAGCGGCGTTCTGGCAGGTACGCTTTCGGACGATGAATCACGAAGCGACCAATGCACTCGGGGAATCGCGCATGAACATTACGGATCGCAGCACGAACCGGCGCTCGCTCGAGGATGGCAAACAAGGATTCCTGGAACGGTCTGAGCGGCAAGAGATCGCCAAGTGTGACGGTTATCGCCAGCACCTCGAGATTGGGTTGCAAGGCCGCGTGTAGGGCTTGTGCGGCCACCGGTCGGATGCTCTTGTACTCTCTCGAGAATTCCTTGAGGATTCGTCGATCACGGTTTGCACCAAGCACCGTGCGAACCATGATGGTGATATTCCCCGCCAATCGTTCACCGAGTTGCGCAATCGCACGGGTCAGCAAATGCTCGAGCACCGGCATCCATTCGTGCGGCTCGAGGGCGGGAATCTCAAACTCGTAACTGACGCTGATTTCGACAGGCGGTTTGAAGACCGCGACCGGCGATGTCTCGAGGCCATTGGCGAGCGACCAGATGCGCGAGGCGAACTCTAGGAATTGCGCGGCGAGTTGCTTGGGCGTGACTCGAGTTTTGATCTGTCCGAGAGTGCTCAGGCCCACAAGCATCAGGCGTTCGACAATCCAAGAGGGCAAGCCCGCACCACGCAAGAGGTAAACCGGCACGCCCTCAAGGAACCGGGTTTGATCGTGTTCGACTCGGGCGGTGTTCCCTCGAGCCGCGAGTGCCGCCAACAATGCCGTGCCTCGAGAACTGGACAGGCCAACGCGGGCGTGACACTCGAGCGCCAAGGCTTCGGCTTCGATGGCGCTCAATCCTCCGAGGATGGCGAGGCCGGGTCTGACCGGCTCGAGCCAAGGTGTCACTGAGCACGCTCCGGTAATCGTCATGTCCCATGCGGCCTGCACGCTCGAGGCATCGAACACCACGAACACCACGTTTGGGATCAAGCCTCGAGCGCGATCAATCGCATCACCGACGCGCAAGCCAAAGGCTCGAGCCAGCGTGTTCGCTCCGACGACATGACGGCCTTCAATCACCACGACCGGCAGACCCTCGAGTTTGGGGTCAGTGCGTTCGGCAGCCCATGACGGCACATCAGAAATCCACAAGACAGCGACACTTGAACCAAGCGCTGGTGAAGGCCGCGGCTTGATGCGGTATTTGATCTGCGTGGCATGTGTGGGCATGAAAACACCAGGTTGGCCCTGCTCAGGACTAAACTGAGCAGACCGAAGGTTGAGGCGAACTTGTTTCGTTTCGCGTCGGGCGTTTCGAGGGGCGTTGGATTGCTGTCCAGGCGAGTCGCGCCCCTCGTCGTGTCACGCCGGTCGTTCGCGGCGTGCATTTGTACGGTTCGTTTAGGTCATAATTGTCTCCGATACGTCTCGAGGGTGTTTTGTGGTTTGTTGATAGAGAGTTAGTATTTCTGTCTTGAGCGTAAAGGCTGAGTAGGCATCACGTCAAGCTGAAAGATCACACGCACACACAAAAACACGTGCTGTATGTGATTCAAAACCAAACGAAATCGAGCAGACAGCATAGAGTGAGCGATCCAGGCCCGCCAGGTGCCGCTGTGAGATCAAGAAACGCATGAAACGCAGTGTGCGCGTGTACACCTGGACCCGAGTAATGAATGAACGCACGGTGCGTTGTGTCGTTGCTGCACACTCCAGAAACGAAGCCGCACACGTCAAGCTCTGCTTGCGTTGCAAGACGCGGGCCTCGAAAAGATCACAGCCAGCCTCGAGATCGGCGAGACCATCAACCCGAATTTCGTGACGGCAGCACTCCAGAAGACCGGCATGGTCTTGTACTTCGACGGGGAACAATACCGGGCGCTCGAGGCGGTGTAAAAACCAGTAGCGTTTCAGGTGGCGAAGTAGGCAATCAGGACGTGGGATTCCGCCGCAAATACACCAGCACCGTTGTCACCAAGCACACTGCCACGATCAATTCTGCCCAGAAAAACGCGAGCACATCAATCAATGCCCCGATAGGTGGCACGCCCGGTGCGGCACTGCGAAACCCCACGAAAGCAAACAGCATCGAACCCATCCAGGTGAACGCGCCAAACTCGAGCTTGCGTTGACCCGTTGCGAACGAGTGCGTCACGGCAACCACCGCCAAGGCCATCGCCCACAGCAAGAACATCACAAACAAAGCCCAAACCGTGGTGGTCGCGGCTCGAGCAATGCCGAGTTGCACGGCGAGATAGCCTTTGTCTGCCTGACTTTCCGGGTCTTGATTGGCTTTCAGCCTGAACCCATGCACGCTGCTGACAAGATCGAGTTGCAGGTGAAGGTATTCGAGGCGATCATCGGCGGTGCCGTTGATCCAGGCGGAAACTTCGAGGTCTGCGCGATGCCGGTCAAACGGATAATTCGTGTATTGCCCGTCATACAGACTTGTGGTGATCTCCACGGCGCTCAGGCGTTGACCCCGCTTGAAAACCACCTCATTTTTTGTTGTGCTGTTGGTGAGGATGTTGATTTCTTGAAGCAGTGTTCCGTCTTGATTCAACAGTGAATTGCCATGTGCCGTGAAATCCAAACGCACTGACATCTCGCCCTTGATCGGATCGACCGTTTGAATCGCGGCCTGCACCTCGAGCCGGTCGCCCCGATCCGATCCGAGTGTGAGCAGATCGCCCCGGTTGCCGCTGTCCTGCGAGTACAGCCAGAACATCCCGGCGACGGCCAGTACCGGCACGAGAACCAGCAAGTATTTTTTGATGATTTTCATTCGCGGCCTGAGGAATCTTCACGGCAGACAAATTCGTGCCTCTCGAGAACCTGAATGCTGTCGTTCATCATTCCCGATGCTATTCGGCAGACACCCGTGTGTGCAATCCCGCCGCATTGAGTCTGAAATCCGAAAAACCCGCGCGATTGACAAGCAGCCACGCATCGTTTACAACTGGGCATTCACATCAGGCTTTCAAGGTCGCACATGCAACCAACCCACAACACCCATTGCGTCCCCTTCCGCTGTCTTTGCATCGGGGAACGGCAGTGTCTTGCCAGCACGCTCGCGTGGCGCTCGAGTTGGGCGAACGGTGTGGCCGGCGGTGGCGGTGGCGATCCCAGCGTTCAGCACGGTCCGCTTGCCAAACGGAACTGCTGAACCATCGCGCATCTGAGCTTGGAATAGAACATCCAGTGCGTGTCCAGTGCGATGCGTCAGCAATTCCCTAACCCTCGAGTTCTGAAAGGGTGAATTGTATGCGCAAAGTATTTTCGGCCATCATCGCCGTGACTGGTCTGGTGTCTTTGACGGTCTCAAACATCGGTTTGGGTCAGGACAAAACCCTACATTTTTTCAACTGGTCCGAGTACATGGACCCCAACATCATCAAGGGTTTCGAGCAGAAATACTCGGTTAAAGTTCAACAAAGTTTTTACGAATCCGACGACGACATGCTCGCCAAAGTCGAACAGGGCGGAACGCAACTCTACGACCTTGTGGTGCCATCGACCGCGATTGCCACGGTGATGCGGCGCAAGAACCTGCTGATGCGTTTGGATCAACGCCTGATTCCGAACCTGAAGAACCTCGCGTCACGCTTCCGCACGCTCGAGTCCGACCCCGGCAACCGTTACGCCGTGCCGTACCAGTGGGGCAGCATGGGCATCGCTTATCGCAAGGATTTGCTGCCGAACCCGGACCGCACCTGGGGCTTGTTCTTTGATCCCAAGAAGCAGCCCGGTCCGTTCGCCATGCTTGAAGTGCCGCACGAAACCATCGGTGCTGCGTTGAAGTACCTTGGGCGCAGCCTGAACAGCCAAAACAAAAACGATTTGAAACTGGTGCTGCCGCTGCTCGAGGGGGCCGCCAAACGCAGCCTCGGTTTCGATGGGGCATCGGCGATTGGCACGAAGCTTCAGGGCAAGCAGGCCGTGATCGGCATGAATTACAGCGGCAACATCCTGCGGGTGATCGAGGAAAACAAAAACATTGGGTTTTTCATTCCCAAAGAGGGCAGCGAGTTGTTCGTGGATACGATTGCGATTCCCAGCGGAGCACCGAATTCGGCGTTGGCACACAAGTTCATCAATTACCTGCTCGAAGCCAAAGTTGGGGCGCAACTCTCGAATTACAACCGTTACGGCACGCCGAACGAGGCCGCGCTACTGTTGATCAATGCTGCCGACCGCAAGAACCCGATCCTCTATCCCGGCCCGAACGAGATGAAAAAGCTCGAGTTGATCGGTGATCTGGGCGCGGCGCAACCGTTTTACGATTCGGTCTGGACGAAGATCAAATCGCACTGATTGGGTCGAGGAGCGAAAGTGGAAAGAAAAAGCTCGAGTCTCAAATGGTTGTTACTTTCGCTGCTCTAAACCTGTTCAGTCGTTTTTTACGGCTGCACCCACTGCGAGCACAGTCACTCGAGCACAGTCACTTGAAGACAAGCCAAGCAAATTTCCCGAGGACCATAACGATGCAAAATCAAACTTTATCCGCCAACGTCACAGCCGATTCGATGCTCAGCGCAAGACCTGTCACGCTTTCGATGCCCGCCGAATGGGAACTTCACGAACGCTGCCTGATGTCATGGCCCTCGAGGGACTACTGGGACAACACCGAACTTTTTGCCCGCGCCAAACTTGAATGGGCCGCCGTCGCCAACGCCATCGCCCGGTTCGAGCCGGTGCTGATGATCGCCGCTCCGGGCATGGCGACCGAAGCAAGAGGGCACCTCGAGCCGAACACGAAGGTGCTCGAGTTACCGCTCGATGATGCCTGGATTCGTGACAACGGCCCAATCTTTGTGCTCGGCCCGGACGGTCAACGCGAGGGTCTGCATTTTGGCTTCAACGCCTGGGGCAAAAAATTTCCGCCCTGGGATCGGGACGCCGATCTCGCCCGCCCGCTGCTCGAACATCTGGGGATTCCGCGTCGCGTTTCAAGGCTGATACTCGAGGGTGGTTCGATCATCGGTGATGGTCAAGGAACCCTGATCGTCACCGAACAATGCCTGTTGCACAGCAACCGCAATCCCAACTGGAGCCGCGATCAGATCGAGCGTGAACTGATCGAACGTTTCGCTGTGACCAAAGTGATCTGGTTACCGTTCGGTCACGCGGATGACGCGCACACCGACGGGCACGTGGACGGCGTGCTGGCCTACCTTGCACCGGCCAAAGTGCTGGTTCAAGTCTGTCACGACCGCAACCACCCGGACCACGAACGCATGAGGCGCAACCTGCGGGTGCTGCGCGAAACCACCGATGCTCGAGGCCGACCGTTCGAGATCATTGAACTGCCGTTCTATCCGCGTTTCGAGGTCGCCGGTCTGCGCGACATGGTTTCTTACGTCAACCTTTACATCGCCAACGGCCCAGGCGGAAAGGGCGTGATCGTGCCGCTGGCGAATTCAGCGATGGATGCGCAGGCCCTCGAGATCATCCAGAACGCCATGCCGGGATTCGAGGTGGTCGGCGTGCCCGGACAAATGATCGCGCTCGGCGGTGGCGGACCACACTGCATCACGCAGCAGGTTCCGGCGGTCAGGCCGTGAGCCGCTTCACAATCCGCGTCGCCGAGGCGTTGCCCTCTCCGGCGCGTCAGATCGCGTCTGTACGAGAACCGATCCGTATCGCAGCGGTCCAGGCAAAATGGCGTTCAGACCCGGCAGAACACCTGCTGGCGCTCGAGGAGGCCATTCACCTGGCGGCCACGCACGGCGCAAAGATCGTCTGCCTGCAAGAACTGACGCTCAGCCCGTATTTTGCTTTGGTTCCCGATGCGCTCGAGCAGGCGCGGGCCTTCGAGGAGGACCCGCTCGATGGGCCAACCCAACGCTTCGCCTCCCGAGTCGCCAAAGACACCGGCTGCGTCGTTCACGCATCGTTGTACGAACGCGCCAACGACGGTGGGCTGGGCTTCAACACCGCGATTGCCATTGCACCCGACGGGACGCTCCTGGCCCGCACGCGAAAATTGCACATTCCCGAATTTCCCGGCTATCACGAAAACCTGTACTTCCGTCCCGGCGACACCGGCACGCCCGTGATCGAGGTTGCGGGCGCACGGTTCGGCTTTCCGACCTGCTGGGACCAATGGTTCCCGGAACTCGCCCGCATCTACTCGCTCGAGGGGGCCGAGGTGCTCGTCTACCCGACCGCGATAGGCAGCGAACAAGACCTTGAGGCTTTCGACACGCAACCCCTCTGGGAACAGATGATTCGCGCCAACGGCTTGGCGAATGCGACCTTCATGGTTGCCGTCAACCGCGTCGGCGAGGAAAGCCTGCACGGTCAACGGATGCGCTTTTACGGCTCGAGCTTCATCTCCGATCCTTACGGACGCCTGCTGGTCAGGGCAGACCGCGACGAAGAGACCGTGCTGATCGCGGACCTCGACCTGGACCAACGCCGCGACTGGCTGGCGTTCGGATTGTTCGACACGCGCCGCCCGAGTCAGTACGGCAAGTTGCTGAGCGGCAATGGACGCACATGAGGTCATTCAAGTCAGATCACACGCGCCCGCACTCGAGCATCCACTCGGCCCGCTGAGATGACAGAGGAGATCACCAATGATTTCGAGACGACAATTCATTCACACCGCGATGCTTTTCTCAGGAGGTTTACTGATGGCCTGCCCGGAATCTTCAGGAACCCAAGCGTCTTCAGGAAACGCCGCCGATCAGAACACCTGGTTCATGCCCGACGAGGGCGAAACCCACAAACGCACCTGGATGGCGTTCGGGGCCAGCGAAACGATCTGGGGCACAACATTGCTTCCCGAAGTGCGCCGCAACCTGGCAACCATCGCCCGAACCATCGCCAAGTACGAACCCGTTTCGATGCTCGTCCGGGAAAACGAGTACGACCTGGCCCGAGGACTCGTCGGGCCGGACGTTGAACTGGTGATCGCCAACATGGACGACCTGTGGATGCGTGACACCGGCCCGGTCTTTGTGATCAGCAAGCAGGGCGCGAAGGCCGGAATTGACTTTCACTTCAATGGCTGGGGTCAGAAGCAAGCGTTCGCTCAGGACAGCAAAATTGCCGGAGTGGTCAGCAAGCAAGCCAAAGTCAGTGTCCTCAAAACCAGCCTGGTACTCGAGGGTGGCGGCATCGAAGTGGACGGACAAGGCGCCGCCATCATCTCGGAAAGCTGCGTTCTGAACTCAAACCGCAATCCCGGCCTGAGCAAACTCGAGTGTGAAACCGAACTCAAACGTCTTCTGGGCCTGCAAAAAATCATCTGGCTACCGGGAATCAAAGGCAAAGACATCACCGATGGTCACACCGATTTTTACGCCCGATTCGCCCGCCCCGGCGTGGTCGTCGCCGGTTACGACCCCGATCCCGCCTCGTTCGATCATGCCGTGACCACAACACACCTGGGTATTCTGAGGGCCGCGACCGATGCCCGAGGACAGAAGCTGGAGGTTATCGTGCTCGAGGGACCAACCACCATCCGCAAGGCGTTTGAAACGGCGGAATTCGCGGCGGGTTACATCGGGTTTTTTGTCTGCAACGGCGCGGTGATCATGCAAGAATTTGGTGATGCGCAGGCGGACCAAACTGCTAAGAAGGCGTTGCAAAGGGCGTTTCCTGATCGGGAGGTGGTGCAAATCAACATAGACGGGATCGCTGCGGGTGGCGGCAGCATCCATTGCACGACCCAGCAAGAACCGATGGTGTAGGCCAAGTGATTGCATCAACATCACGCAGGTGTTGATATCAAGCACAACCCGCACAATAAATTGCAAGGACAGATACCGGTGGCGAAGTCGGTTCAAAAGCGCAAAAATGAACGATGATCAAACCACAAAAAGTTCCAACCATCCCAAAAGACACCACCCGAGTCATCCGTGCCATCCTGCCCAAAGGCAACGCCATCACCCGACTGCGTGAC
>JANOWZ010000510.1:0-9570 GCA_031418155.1 Deinococcales bacterium | reverse complement strand
TCCCGAGTGGTTACGGTCAGACGCGCCAGAATATGTTGTTGCGGTACAGCCAGAACAACACCATCCAACAGGCCAGGATGATGCCGATGATGGCGAGGCGCATGGCTTTGCTCGAGGCTGAACTATTTGATCCTGCACTGCTCGAGGCTGAAATATTTGATCCTGCACTGCTCGAGGCTGCACTGTTCGGGATGGGTATGGACCGTTGCAGGACCGATCCGATCAGGCTGGCGATCAGCATCAATGCGGTGGTCGGGATCAGGCGTGGCAATCCGCGCAGGCCATACGGGTCGAGCCATTGGTTGAGGTTCGCGGCGGGATTGCGGCCCGGCTCGAAAGTGCCAAGCTCGAGTCCGGTGATCGGTGTGAAACGCAAGAAGGCCCAGTACCCGATCAAGCGATGCCGCCACGCAAGATGGGTCGTTGCGGCTCGAGCAGCGTCGCGATCAGTCCGGCCAGTCCGATCAATTGCAGCACCCCGAGTGAGATGGTTGGTGCGTGGTTGATGGCGCTGGTCAGGAAGCAACCGAGGGCGAACAAGGTCACGTCCCGTTGTAGCGCCTTGCGCGACCAGTCCCAGCGGTTCAAGTTGCGTTTGCCAAACACCCGTCGCAAGTACGCCTCGAAGGATGCCACTCCACAGCCTGAACCCCGCAGGTGGTGCGCAGCCCCGTCGGGCTCGGGTTTCGTCCAGCCTCAATCACCCGGTCACGGCGACCCGGTGCATGAACGATGTCGCCCGTGCCGCCGGGGTCAGGCATGAGACCGTCTCGAGGGTCGTCAACACAGTACCCTGTGTCATGACAATCCACGGGCGGGAAATGCTGTCTGACACGGCTTGAGCACCTCATGCTCCATGATTGCCCGAAGCTTGCCAGTGCCCCGTTTTGAGCCAGCGGGCCACACTGTGTCCAATCAGGATTTGTGTTCGCACTCCGAGATCAAAGCGCAGACCATACACCGTCTCATCCGGCATTTCGGTGATCACCGTGATCGTGCCGCGATCCCCGGTTGGTGCAGGTGACCCTCCAGAGTCCGGCCTGGCCTCACGTTCCCAAAACTGGAAGGGGAGACCAGCAATGAGCTCAAAGGGGTCTTGGAGCACGTGCGGTGCACGTCGATGCAATGCCTTGCGTGTGGCCTCAAAGATTTCACTGTCCAAGGCCAGGTCGGCCGCGATGGTTGCCGCCAGGTCACGGGCCAAAGATTTTTGGCTGGCATCGTGAACCACAATCACCATCGCACCCATCGGCACCGCCCAGAGTTCAAACCCTCTGGGTGCATAACCGGTGTATGGGCGGGTCCATTCGTGTGCTGGGTAGCCGTGAAGGTTGAGGTGTACATCTGGACGGGTTTGTGCCAACACCCACCTGAGCGCAGCACCTTCATGCTGCTGAGTGGCTTCCACGTCCGTTCCCAGCGCGGTGTAGCGTGCCGGGTGGTGCATGTGTTCGGGATGAACCTGCCTGAGCGCACGATAGAGCCTGAGACCGTCAGGATTTTTGAGCGGCACTCCGACGACATTGATCGAAGCGTGTGTCAACCACCCTGAGAGCAACCTGAGCGCCGCCTTTGGACCGGTCGGTTCATTGGCGTGCTGTCCGGCGGTCAGGAGCAACGTCGGTGCGTGCGGGTCACGGTTTCCACGGACCATTTGAATCGGACGACCCTCGAGGCTGTGACCGATGATTTGCAAGTCAGCCCCTGGAAGTTGACCGAGCCGCTGGGTTTCTTGCCAGATGTTCTGTGCCGAAAGTGGACCCTTGGACAGTGAGGGTTGCAGTCTCGATGCATCACGCAAAGCACCGACGTGTTGCTGGCCGTGCAGGGTGTGGGTTTGCGCGCTCGGGGCACCTGAATGCGTTTGTCCGGTTTGATCGATTTTCTCCGCCGGCACAAGGTGGATTTCTCCCCGAGCGTTTTTGACACCAAGCGAACCGTCACCCACCAGAATCAAGGTGACCCGGGCCTGCCCGTTTTGACCGAGCTGTTCGCGAAAGATCGGTACGATTTTCCCAACCTTCAAACCTCGCCCACCCAAGGGTGCGCTAACATGGCGCTGGAACGCCTCGAGGGTGCTGAAATACACCTCTTCAGCGAGGGCCTCGAGCATCGAGGCACGTTCGGGTTCGATGCTGAGGGCCAGGTCGGGTTCGGACAGTGCCCCGGTGACGGTCAAAGACTGAAAGAATGGTCCTGACTTGGGACAGAGCGCCAAAATCTGTGGCAACACCTCGAGTTCGTACCAAAGCCAGAAACGCTCAGCATCGGTTGGAATCTGATGTATCAAGTGTTCGGCATCGGTGCGCACCTCGAGCCGGCCAGTGGGTGAAAGCACCAGCTCATCGGCAAGCATTCGTTCGAATTGTGGGGCGTGACAAATGCCCTGCCAACGTTGGTCCTCACCCGCAAATCCGCTGGCCTCATAGCGCGCTTCGGTGCTTTGGGTTGGGATCATCTCGAGCTGGATTCCCTCATGTTCAAACAGGCTTGAGACGGGGTACAACTCCTGCAAAAAACGTCCCGGCAACCCGTTGGGCATGACCGGAAAATGCAGCCGCAAGCGGTCAACCCCAAGCTGACGAAGTTCCGGCAACACCTCCTCGAGCAGCCAGAAAAACCCTGGTTTGTAGCTGCTGCGCACGCTGACTTGGGCGTGCACCCCTTGTCGACGCAAGCGTGCTCGGGCCTCGTGCGCTAGCTGTCGTCGAATTTCGGGCGCTTCGGAGAGGTAACCCAGCACGTGGACTGTTTTTGAGCTGCCCAGATCGAGGTCTTCGAGCGCCGCCAACCAAACATCCCCCTCCCAGGGAAAATCTGATGTCCACACATGTCGTGCACCACAGGCGCTGTTGCGGATCTTCAAACCGGTCATCGTTCGTGCCGCGTGCGGTGGGAATGGCAACATCAGCTCGACGCTCGAGGCATCTGCGATGGACATGACCGCCGCCAGGCGATCCCAGGGGTTCTCAAGGTTGAGCATGGTTTGAACCACGTCCCGGCGTGTGTTTTCATGTGGCATTGGTGCGCCCCCGATCCATGGGATCAAGGCGATCCCGCAGCCAGTCTCCGAGCAGGTTGAAGCCGAGCACCGTGACCATGATCGCCAGCCCTGGAAAGGTGGCCACCCACCAGGCGGTCTGCATGTAATTGCGGCCATCGGCCAGCATCCCACCCCAGGAGGGAATCAGCGGGTCGATTCCGAGACCCAGAAAGGTCAACCCGGACTCGAGCAGGATGTTGTTTGCGACGTTGAGGGTGGCGAGCACAATCACGGGGCCGATCAGGTTGGGCAACAGATGTCGCAAGATGATTCGGGCATCGGAGGCACCAAGTGCTCGAGTGCCCTGTATCGCGTCGCCTTCACGTAAGGTCAGCACTTGAGACCGCACCATGCGGGCGTACTGCACCCACTGGGTGATCGCCATCACGAAGATCAATTTCCAAAGCCCCGCTCCGATCACGGCAATCACGGTGATGGCCAGCAAAATAAATGGAAATGAAAGCTGCACGTCCGCGATTCGCATGAGCACAACATCCAGTGCGCCTCGGTAATAACCAGCCAGCAGGCCGATGCCCACCCCGAGGATCAACGAGAGTGCCACCGAGACAAATCCAACCGTGAGCGAGACGCGACCACCATGCGGAATTCTGGTGAAGATGTCTCTGCCGATGGCATCCGTGCCAAACAGATGGCCTTCGAGACTGGGGGGTTTGAGGCGATTGGCAAGGTTCAAGGTTTCCGATCCAAGCGGTGCGAACGTTGGTGCCAACAAGGCCGAAAACACCGACACGCCGAGCAGCAACAGACCAAGCACCAGATCGAAATTCAAGGCGCGTTTGAGTCGAGGAACGGGTTGAGTTTCACTCATTGATGACCTCAGGTACTGTTGATGCGTGGATCGATCAAACCGTAAGACAGGTCGATGATCAGGTTGACCAGCACCACAACCAGCGCCAGAACGGCCACCGTGCCCTGTAAAACAGGATAATCGCGTTGACTGATCGCGTTGAGCGCCAGTGAACCCAGTCCTGGCCAGGCGAACACCTGTTCGATGATGACCACACCGCCGATCAAGCCACCGAATTGCAGGCCAATAAACGTCACCGCTGGAATCGCCGCGTTGCGCAGCGCATGCTTGTAGAGCACCACCCGCTCGAGCAGCCCTTTGGAGCGTGCTACGGTGATGTACTGACTTGAGAGCACCTCGAGCAACGCGGCCCGCAACAACCTGACGTTGGTGGCGGTCAGGATCAATCCCAGGGTCACGGCGGGCATGATCACCGAACGCCAATCTTCAAAGCCAGACGGTGGCAGCCAACGCAAGTTGACCCCAAAAATCAGGATCATCATGATCGCCAGCCAGAAGTTTGGAAACGACAAACCAATCAAAGATCCAAGGCGCACCAGCCGATCGAGCCACCGTCCCTTACGGACCGCAGAGGCGATGGCGAGCGGCACCGAAATGACAATCGAGAAGATCAGACTTGAAGCGGCAAGGACCAGTGTCCCAGGAACTTTTTCGCTGATCAGGGCGCTCACAGGCTGATCGTTGCGAAAGCTCTTGCCCAGGTTACCGGTCATCAGGCCGCCCACGAATTCGAGGTATTGCACCACGAAAGGGCGATCCACAC
This sequence comes from Deinococcales bacterium, assembly GCA_031418155.1. GTDB lineage: Bacteria > Deinococcota > Deinococci > Deinococcales > JAAFIG01 > JANOWZ01. The sequence continues at coordinate 4,935 of JANOWZ010000510.1, read as the reverse complement.
CGAGCGCCTTGCGAATCCGTTCGAGGTCGGTCTTGTTGGGTGCGCTTGCCCCTTGAAACAGCGCCACGACGGGATCGCCGGAAAGTCGGACGGCGAAGGCCACCAGCAGCGTGACCACCAACATCACAAAGATCGCTTGTCCGAGACGCAAGACCGTATAGCGCAGCACGCAACCCCCTTGAGCAGCGAATCGCTCGATGGCTCGAGCGATTCGGATTTTGCAGGTCAATCAACGTCTCTGGTTACTTCACAGCAACGCCCGCCAGGCGGTTGCGGTCATCGGGTGGGACGACCCAACCCGAGACGCGCTTGTTCATGCCCCAGAGGTTGACACCCTGATAGAGCGGCATCTCGATGGCAATCTCTTGCAGGTAACGGGCGAGTTCCTGCATGGTTTTTTGGCGGGCTTTTTGATTGTAGGTGCTGCGTTCCTGCTCGAGGAGCGCCTCGACTTTGGGGTCAGAGAACACTGGGTTCCAATATTCGCCTTTGTGGTACAGCAGGTAGGCGGTGTTGTCAAAATCGAGCGTCCAGCCGCCCCAGCCGAAGTTGTACATGTGACCCGTCTTGTTTTTGGGGATGATGTCGCTGAAATACGTGTTTTGCTCGAAGGTCTTGAGGTTGACTTTGAGGCCCACGGCCTGCAAGTAACCGGCGATGCCCTGGGCGACCTCACGGAACTCCACGTCGCTATCGGTAAAGTTGATCTCAACTTCGGTTCCGGCCGAGACTCCGGCTTCGGCAAGCAGCGCCTTTGCTTTGACCGGATCGTAGGGCAGTGGTTTGAGTTTTGGATCAAAGCCCCAAGAGATTTCGCCTTGGAAGCTGGCAATCGGTTTGCCGTAACCTTGCAGGATCGTTTTGATGATCGTGTCGCGGTCAACCGCGTAGATCATGGCCCTGCGCACCCGAACGTCATCCATGGGCTTCATCGAGGTGTTGAACCGCAGCTCGGTCACGGTGGTGGTGCCAACAGGGACAAGCTGGGCGTCTGCGATGCCCTTGACAACGCCGGCCAGACTGACTGGCACGCCCTGAACGATGTCGACGCGACCGGCCTGGAGTTCGGCCACGCGGGTGGCGGCCTCGGAAATAAAGCGGTAAGTGACCGTTTTGACCTTCGGCGCACCCTTCCAGTATCCGGGGAAGGCCTCGAGCGTCAAGCGATCGTCTTTGACGTATTCGGTCGGACGGAATGGTCCAGTGCCGACGGGCAGGTTGTTGAATTTTTCGTCGCCAACTTCGTTGTAATACTTGGGTGGAATGATCTTTGCGCCGTAGCCAGCAAGCTTGGTGATGATCACAGGGTCCGGGCGATCCATGATGAAATCCACCAAGTAGTTGTTGATGATTTTGACCTCTTTGATCGCCGTGTAGTTGGCTTGTTGCGGTCCTTTGGCCCCTTCAGGTCCGAGCAGTCGATCAAAGGTGAATTTGACTGCGCCGGCATCAAAGTCCTCACCGTTTTGAAACTTCACGCCTTTGCGCAAGCTAAAGCGGATCACTGAATTGTTTTTCAGGAACACCCAGCGTTCGGCCAAACCTGGTTTGATTTTCAAATCCGGTCCACGGTCAACCAGCCCGTCAAAGATGTTCGAGCCAACCATGCCCCATGAGAGCAGAAAGGTGTCGATGGGGTCCCAGGAGTGTGGGTCTTGGGTTTGGGCGATCACGAGTTTGCCCGTTGGTCCTGGACTCTGACTGACCGCCACGCCCAAACCGAGCGCCAGCAGCAACACGGAAAACAACTTGAAACGAACATTCATTTCCTGACCTCCCCAAAGGCAAAAAGTGAGCGTGATGAATTGCCGTCGGATGAAAGTACATCCCCTACAACATGACCTCCTTCGTTGGCTCGCGCTTGAGCCATGCATGCCAATCCCAAGTGTTTTTCAGGATTTTGACCACTTGGATGGTTTCGCAACTCGAGACCCCTGGGATGTCTGGCAAGGTGTGTGAAACAAACCGATACAACTCGTCGATCGAGGAGTGCAGGCTTTCGACGACGATGTCGGCTGGACCCATGGCCAAACCGACAAAGCGGACCGCTTCAAAGGCGGAGATGGTTTTCGCGGCGTTTTCGGCGGCACGGGGCACGGTTTTGACCAGGGTGATGGCATCGACTTTAATACCAAATCCGGCTGGATCACCGGTTGCCAACACGTGCAGGAAACCGTTTTTGACCATCGCGGTGTAACGCCGTCGGATGGTGCCCTCAGAGAGGCTCAGACGGCGGGCCATCTCACGGAAGGCCATGCGACCATCTTCTTGCAAGAAGGTCACGATTTGATGGTCGGTGGGGTCCAGGTCTGCGTATTCCATGATGTATTTTATTACGCATTGCGTAAAGTACTTGAACACTAACACATGAATGCGACGTTTTACAAGCATTCGTTCACGTGTTACTCTTTCTGACAAGAAGTTGAAGTATTGCTGCTTGCTGGGTTTTGCGCACCATTCCAGGCTCCTGTCAGCAGTTCGATACCTTCTTGAGTATTCATCCGAACATGGGGGAAAGTGCGCGGGAATGTGAGCGAATTTTCGAGCGCAAAGTTCGTGTTTTTGGCTGTGGCCCATCACCCAGAAGTACAATCTTGCGAGGTCAAAGCGATGCCGGTCGTGACACGCAACGGGAACACGATTGATGAATTGCGCCACGTTCAAGGCATTCCCTGTTTGGTCATGCACAGCGGTCTGGGTTGCACTCACACCCAAATGCACCCAGCGTGGCAATGTTCAAACCCCAGACCCGAATCAAGGAGCAGCCATGTGTGCCAAAAAAGCCGCAACCCCAGCCAAGTTCTCGGTGCTCGAGGCAACCTTTACCGAACTGCAAAACGCGATGACATCTGGTCAGATCAGTTCAAAACAACTCACCCAGATTTACCTCGAGCGGATTGAGGAATACGACCGCAACGGTCCCAAACTGCGCAGCGTGATCGAAACCAATCCCGATGCCCTCAAAGTGGCCAGTGCGCTCGACCTCGAACGCCGCGCTCAGGGTGCACGCGGTCCGCTGCATGGCATCCCCATCCTGCTCAAGGACAACATCGACACCCATGATCGAATGCACACCAGCGCCGGATCGCTGGCCATGGCCACATCCATCGCCGCTCGAGATTCCACGGTGGCGGCACGGCTGCGGGCCGCAGGCGCGGTGCTGCTGGGCAAAGCCAACATGACCGAATGGGCCAATTTCATGACCGTCGGCATGAGCAACGGTTACAGTTCACGCGGCGGTCAGGGCATCAACCCGTACAAACCAGGTCTGGACACGGGCGGCTCGAGTTCCGGTTCGGGCATTGCCACCGCCGCCAACCTCTGCGCGGCGGCCATCGGAACCGAAACCTCGGGTTCGATCCTCAGCCCAGCGAATCAAAACAGTTTGGTGGGCATTAAACCAACGGTTGGTCTGGTCTCGAGGGCCGGTGTGATCCCCGTTTCGAGCACCCAGGACACCCCAGGTCCGATGACCCGAACGGTGCGTGACGCAGCCATTTTGCTGTCTGCGATTGCCGGCAAAGATCGGCGTGACCCAGCAACCCAGGGTGCCAAAATCGTTCAGGATTACACGGCCTTCCTCGACCCGCATGGCTTGAAGGGTGCGCGTATTGGTGTGCCTCGAGCAGAATATTGGGACAAGCTCTCGCCCGAACAGGCAGACATTGTTGAAAACGGGCTGCAATGCATTCGAGATTGTGGTGCAACCGTGATTGACCCTGCCGAGATTGCCACCGCCAAGGAGTTGGCGGACTTCAACTTCGAGGTGCTGCTTTACGACTTCAAGCGCGACATCAACCGCTATTTCAAAAGCCTCGGTTCAAATGCGCCGATCAAAAACCTCAAGGATTTGATCGCCTACAACGAGCAACGTCCTGAAAAGATGCTGCGCTACGGGCAGTTGATCCTCCAGGCCGCACAATCCACCAGCGGCAGGCTTGAGGAAGCCATCTACGCCTATCGTCGTGCCGAGGATTTGCGGCTCTCGCAGCGTCTGGGCATTGACGCGACCATCAAACAACATCGCCTTGATGCGTTGCTGTTTCCGATCTACTCAGGTTATGGCATCGCAGCGCGACCTGGTTATCCCAGCGTGATCGTTCCGGCGGGCTACACCTCTGACAACACGCCTGTCGGTGTGACCTTTACCGCCAAGGCGTGGCAAGAACCCATGCTGATTCGCCTCGCCTATGCCTTTGAGCAAGCCAGTCAAGCACGTCGTCCGCCAACCCTCACGCCTGCCCTCTGAAACAGCAACCCTGCCAGCTCGAGTCAATCCACGAGACACCAGATGAACACTGATGTTCAGATTCGGGAAGGCGAGATCAACTTTCGAGGCCATCAAACCTGGTATCGCATTGTTGGCAGAAATGAGCAACCAGCCAAATTGCCGTTGCTGTGTTTGTATGGCGGTCCAGGTGCACCCCACGATCACCTCGAACCGCTCGAGGTGATGGCTGCCACTGGTCGGAGAGTGATCTTGTACGACCAGCGCGGCTGTGGTCATTCTGATCAGCCACACAACCCAACCCTCTGGACCGTCGAACTTTATGTGGCAGAAATCCAAGCCATTCGCCAAGCCCTGGGGCTCGAACGTGTCCATGTTCTCGGGCAATCATGGGTTGGTATGCTCGGCATGGAATACGCCCTGACCCAACCCGAAGGACTCGAAAGCCTGATTGTGGCCGATTCACCCGCCAGCATGGAACAATGGGTCAGCGAGGCGAACCGTCTGCGTGAAGCCTTGCCAGATGAGGTCCAACAAACCCTGCTCGATCACGAAACCGCAGGAACGGGTGCAGCCGCAGAATGGGACAACGATCAAGCTGCCCTCGGAAATGCTGTCAAACGAACCTGATCAAACTCCACCACCCGACGACGCGAAGCCCACAACCCCCGAGCGAACGCTTTCGCATCCGCACCAACCTCACTCCA
>JANOWZ010000509.1:0-6768 GCA_031418155.1 Deinococcales bacterium | reverse complement strand
GCGATGTACCGCTTTCCATATTAGGAGATGTGCAAACTGGCGAATTCAAGATCAAAGAGACTTTTGGATCAGTCCATGTCGATGTTTCGGGCCAATTTACAAATAATTCTTATTCGGGTTCCTATGTTGCTCACTACTCAGCTCGACTTTATCCATTACGCGGCATAACACAATGCGTCCGTCAAGCGTTCCACCCAAACCCGAGGAACTTCCAGAACATCCTGCCTTCCAGAGCATGTCACGAAACTCGAACCAACCCACAACTCACGCCGAACCTCAGCCAACGCATCCGAAAATGTTGGCAAGCCCTTCTCGTACCAAGCAGCCTGACGAACACTGAACCCAACCTGCTCCCAACGATGCTGACCCAGCAAGGCCACCAACGAAAACAACCCAAACAACACCGGTGTTGTCCTGGCAATTGCCAAACCAGACCATTGCCGTTGCGATTCCACACCCAAATGCGCCCGTGATTCCTCGAATGTGACCTCAACGCACCAACGCAACACGAACCACTCCAAAATCAGTGTTGGCTCGAGCGTGACATCCGTGCAAAGCAATGCCTGAGATTTGAATTTCCCATCAGGGTCGCGGATCAGCACCCAACGGATGTTCACCGGTTGAATCCCTTTGTGATACCAAACCGCTGTCTGAGACGAAATCTCAACGTCACGATTCCCCTGTCCGTACCAGTTGAGCACTCGAGTGCGTGTCCATACCGCTTCTGGATTCTCAAGCAATGCTGCCAGTGTTGGCAAACGCATCCCTTTGACACCAGGTCGTCCTTTCTGACCCGCTTTTCGTTCACCAGCAGGTAAGTACAACGCGGCATCCAAACGCAATCGGGTGATCACCGTGATTGGCGCAGGAAGCTTTTGCAGGCCCGCAAGCCAGTCAATCACCGCATACGCGCTGTCTGCTACAACCACGAGTTGCCGTTCTGGAAACCAGCGTTGCACGACTCGCAGCATGACTCGAGCCCAATCGGTCAATTTACGATGCGGTTTGCTGTGCTCAGTGTTGTACCGCTCTGAAGCGGCAAGAACCGTCATGAACGGTAAAGCCCAGACTCGAGCTGCGAGTGGGATGGGAACGAGCACCATCAGGCAAAGCCATCGTAGACCGCTGGTTTTGACGAAGTGACTTTGGCTTGATCGGACTGGATCACGGTAGATGCCTTTGGCCGCAATTTTTGCTCCTTTACGACGTTCTATCGTGTCATCCAAACCCAAGATCAATGGGCCAGTTGGTATGAACGCACTGGTCAGTAATCCCAGGAGGATTCGGCTGGCTTTGAGGTTCGACCAGACAGCACGGTTAAGAACTCGATGGTAGTTCTGGAAGTGCGTTTCAGAACTCAGACCCATGATGCGTAGGACACTGCTGATGGTGCGTTTTCCGGGTGCGAGGATCGCGCCAATGATTAGGATTTGCGTGTGTTGCCAAACACGATTTGAGAACAGTGGTTTGAACGCGGTGAGGACCGCGTTGATCCAGTTTGGGAGTGGTGTCATGGAGTATTTTGGCAGGTTGAGCCTGATCGTGTGAACCTGCCAAATGGATAAAGTCGAGCAGAGAACATGTTTCACAAGACAAACGAGTTTGAAATTACTGCTCAAATATCAAGCCGTGCGCTGCACCAGTTCATGAAAACCGAGTTAGTCCCCCAACATCCCGACTGGAAAGCAAAAGTACCACTTGGTGCACTTGTTGCGTTTTGGTCAAACAACAGAGCTTATCTCTGTGAATTTGGGTATGGCCTTTTCCAGCCTACGTTGTACGAAGACAAGCTTTGGTATGTCTCGACGGGATCAGGTCAGGGCATCGCTGATCCCGTATTAGGATTTCTCAGAACGGTGTTTTGGGGCAACCAAAAACCTAAAACAATTGCAGATGGCATCTTTGCGGTCTATTGGGCTCTCCAGCAAACAATCGATTTAAACCCTGGGGGTGTGGGCGGAGAAAAGCATATTGCCGTGTTGGAAGGCAACTCGCAAAACAAGCCGGTTGCGCGAATGCTGACGAATGATGAAATGCAAGAGCACGAAGGGAACTATCGTGGCGCACTCAAAGTCCTTGCTGACTACAGAAATGGTTTTTCGGGCGGTGAGTTATTCACTCCGCCAGTACCAAGTCTTGAGTAGTGAGTATTAGGCTGTTTTGCGGCTATAGCACGCGCATAGCACGTGACACCCTGAAATGACCCTCGAGCGCAAAATCTGGAAATGAAATAACCCCGTCAGTGACGGGGTTTTCTTTGGTGGGCGGTATAGGATTTGAACCTACGACCCCTCGCGTGTGAAGCGAATGCTCTACCGCTGAGCTAACCGCCCAAGCCCAGAGAGTGTCGCATAGGCTCGAGCATTTTTCAAGTGCGATTTCATGGTTTGCTTGAATGTTGCGAAGGGCCGTTAGAGTCCGGCCAGGTACATCTCTTGTGTGATCACACCGCGCACATTGTCACCGGTGGCCACCACGACGTATTGGGCGCTCGAGAGCAGTTCTCGGAGTTCGGTCACGGCAACGTTCGATTCCACGCGGGGTACACGATCCCAGGCGGTGATTTCACCTCGAGCATCGCTGACGCCGATGATGCGGCCTTGGTCGCGCAGGATGCTGAGGCCACCGCCGAATTCAAATCCGGCGGGATTGTCATGGGTTTTCAGGGGCAGTGCAACACCTGCCGTGGTTTTCGGTACGATCAAACCGGCGGACAGCAGGCTGGTCACGGGCACTTTCAGAACTCGTCGTGCCCCGAGCAGCGCGAACGAGAACGTCAGCACGAAGGCCAGCGTCTCGAGGAGGCCGCCAAGGTTGAGGTCACGGAATCCGCCTCGGCCTTCTCCTGCGAAAATCAGGTGTAAAAGGTACGAAACAATGATCGCGGCGAGCACAGAGAGTGCGTAACCGATCAATGATGAGGCCCGCAATTGTGCGGGTGTGCGCAGGCTTGTCGGTCTGTTGGGGGCTGGACGGGTCATGCCAATACTGTTCATGGTTCACCTCCATAAGAAGGGCTCGCAGTGTGTGTGGTCCGGCGGCGTTCGAGGCGTTGCCGGACAATCTCGAGGTCGTCGGCTTTGTCCACATCAAAACCGATTTCGGCATGTTCGGAGATCAGGGCTTTGGCATCCACACCCAGGATGCGGCTGACACGGGCTTCGAGTTCTGCGATGCGCACCTGTCCGAGCAAAAATTTGATCAGGATGCCCGCACCAATCATGCCTGCAAGGGCCAGCGGGTTCTTGCGGTTGGCGATCACTTGGCGCAATTTCGGCATGAATTGCGAAACGAGGCGCGGCTCGAGCAGGAACAGGTTCCCACCGGTAAATTTGCCCTCGCGCACTCGGGCGTAGGTACGCCTGCCTCCAGGAAAGGCCATCTCGCAGGCGCGTTCGGTCACAACTGGATAGACGAGGGCCGTGCCAGGGTCTCGAGCGAACAGGTCACGCACGGCGGCGGCGGTCAACAACGGGACATCGGCGGTCACGACCAAGGCCCGAGTGGCCGGACCAAACGCTTCGAGCGCCTTCAGGCCAGCTTCCAGGTTCTCGAGCATTCCGTCCTGACCCGGAACGTGTCGGTCAATCAACGCCTCGAAGTCCGGCACGACCGGGCCAACGTAAACGATTCGATCCACTTTCCCGGATTCGCGCAACGCCCGCAACACGTGCCAAGCCATCGTTCGACCTTCGAGCATCACGAGCGCTTTGACAGCAACCCCGGCGGCCAGCGCAACAGGATCATCGCTTTTGCCACCACCGAGCACCACGGCGTTCATGGTCGTCTCAATAGGCAGGCTCGAGGGCGGATTGCGTGAGGCAGGCCGATCATGACCTCACCATACCGCATGGGTCATACCCGGCGGGTGCGCCACATCAACATGACCGTCAGATTTTCGGTTGACAGACCCGAAGCGCTCGAGTATCTTCAGGGTCGCCTCGGGCGGGGCATCCAGACGCGGCGCGAGTCGCTGCCGCTCGAATAAAGGTGTTGGGGTATCGTCTAATGGCAGGACGGCCGCCTCTGGAGCGGCTAATCTTGGTTCGAGTCCAAGTACCCCAGCCAATTTCTCGAGTCTTGTCCACTTGGGAAATGAAGAATTCGCGTGGCCCCATCGTCTAGCGGTCTAGGACAAAGCCCTCTCAAGGCTTAGACACGGGTTCAAGTCCCGTTGGGGTCACCAAACAAAAAGCGTGTTCAGCACGCAAACACGAAAAGAGCCTCGAGTTGATTTTCTTCTCTCGAGGCCCGATTTGTGCAGTGGAAACGGGTTCAATCCATCCGCGGCGACCTCAATGCCTGCTCGAGTACAACTGGGCCGGTCGTTTTCATTCGGTATACTTTTGGTAGTGGCTAAAGTTCAGGTTCAATACAAATGTGATTCGTGCGGGTACACCGCCCCGAAACCTTCTGGACGTTGCCCTTCTTGTTCCGCCTGGAACAGCTTTCATGAGGTCGCGGCATCTTCAATCTCTCGGGTTGGCTCAAGCAATTCGAGTTTTTCACAGACCCGCAGCGTGCCTTCGGGCGCGATTCAGCGTCTCTCGAGCGTGGCCACACAGTCCGAACCGCGCACGTCCTCGGGCATCGGCGAATTGGACCGGGTGCTCGGTGGCGGTTGGGTCGCGGGCGGCGTGGTCTTGCTCGGCGGAGAACCCGGCATTGGCAAGAGCACGCTACTTTTGCAGGTCGCGCAACATTTGGCGGGCAAGGGTGAAAAAGTCTTGTACGTGGCGGGCGAGGACTCGCTCGAGCAGGTTCGTTTGCGGGCGGATCGTTTGGGCGTGACGGCAGACATCCTGATGACCCGCAACACGCATGCTGACGGCATCGCAGCAATGTTGGAACTTGAGCGGCCCAAACTTTGCATCGTCGATTCGATCCAGACGGTTCAAGTGGCCGAGGATGGCACCCCCGGCAGTGTTTCACAGGTACGCGATGCGACGGCGGTGCTGACCCGCGCCGCCAAAGAGACGGGCACGGCGATGGTCTTGGTTGGGCATGTCACCAAGGACGGAACGGTCGCTGGCCCAAAGGTCATGGAGCACATCGTCGATGCGACCCTGTACCTCGAGAGCGTCGGGCATTACCGGCTGTTGCGCAGCGCGAAAAATCGTTTCGGTGCGGTTGGAGAGTTGGGCGTGTTCGACATGCGTGAGTCGGGTTTGGTTGCGGTCGATAACCCGAGCGCCGCGTTCCTGGCCGAACGTCCTGTGGGTGTCCCCGGCAGCGTGGTTGCGGCAACAATCGATGGTCAGCGCCCGTTGCTGCTCGAGGTGCAGGCGCTCGCGGCCAAAACGCCGTATCCGGCCCCGAAGCGCGTTTCGGTCGGGTTGGATTCGCGTCGCGTGGATGTCGTGCTGGCGGTGCTCGAGCGGCGTTTGGATTTGTCGCTGGCGAACCTGGATATTTACGTGAATTTGGCGGGCGGCTTAAAACTGATCGACCCTGGACTGGATTTGGCGATTGCGCTGGCGGTCTACAGTGCCGTGATGGGCAAGCCCGTGCCGGATGACACCGCCGTTTTTGGCGAGGTTGGTCTTGCGGGCGAGGTCCGAACGGTGTCGCAACTCTCGAGACGGATTTCTGAGGCGCAACGCATCGGCTTCAAACGCCTGGTGACTCCACCCGATCCTCATGCCAAATCGAGTACGATTCCGGGTGTGAAATCGGTGCGTGAAGCGGTACAGGCCGTCTGGGGCAAGCCATGACCCAAACTCGAGATCCATTGTTAACCATCATTCGAAGCGTGATGGTGTTGCTCGGTGGCCTGATCGGGTATGCCATTTCGATATTCATCTTTCCGGCAGACAGCCTAAACCGGATTTACGTCACGATCCTCGGCGCGTTGGTGATTTCTTTGTTCGTTGGACAGAGTTCGCTGTGGGTGCGGGACAGCATCCGCAACCTGACCGATGCAGTCACGCACGCACCACCGAAAACGATTCTGGCCGTGACGGTCGCCACGATTGCCGCACTTTTGATCAGCGTCCTTTTAAGCAACATCCTCTCGAGTGTGCCCGGATACGCCTGGTACTTCCAGGTTGGCATCACCTTGCTGCTCGAGAGCGTGCTGGTCACGGTGGCCGTCTCAAATCAGGAACTCTTCGCGCCGGTGGCGGCCCGCAGTCCAACCCTGGAACGCGGTGCAAGCTCCCGAGAATTGGTGGTCAATCCACCCAAAGTCCTCGATACCAGTGTCATCATTGATGGCCGAATCCTTGAGGTTGTGCAGACCGGTTTCCTCGAGGGTCCATTCATTGTGCCTTCGTTTGTGCTGCGCGAATTGCAGTATTTTGCCGATCAATCCGACGCAATCAAACGGGCCAAGGGTAGGCGCGGTTTGGATTTGCTCGAGAAAATGCGCACCGTACCCGGATCGGAATTTTTGGTCCGCGATTACAACGAACCCGAAGACAACGGCAAGAACACGATGGCGGTCGATGATCGGCTGGTGCGGGCGGCGCAGGATTCCAATGCAATTTTGGTGACCAACGATTCAGGTTTAACCAAAGTCGCCAGTTTGCAAAACGTGCGTTGCCTGTCCCTGAACGCGCTCGCCGAGGCGTTGAAGCCGCGTCACGGTGCGGGCGATGAAATCACGATCACGGTCATGAAAGAAGGGTCACAACCCGGTCAGGGTATTGGCTATCTCGAGGATGGCACGATGGTGGTGATCGAGGACGGCATGGCGTTGCGTGGACGGACGGTCAAGGTCAATGTCGTCTCGAACATTCAGACGGCGTTGGGACGGATGATTTTTGC
>JANOWZ010000508.1:0-3167 GCA_031418155.1 Deinococcales bacterium | reverse complement strand
GCGGTTGACCGGACTCGAGCCGAACCGTTGACATGGAGTTTTTCGGCCCAGGTTTGAATTGCGTTCGCTTGACGGGCATGAACTTTATGTTACGCTTTCTGAAACGATTCAGAAAAATCGATTCAGAACCCGAGGTCAATTCCCATGATCCGTCAGAATCAACCATGAACGATTCCGCCCAACCAACAGATTCAACCTCGAGCCAAATCCAGACGGCTCGAGTCGTCACTCTTGCCATCTTTTTCTTAAACGGATTTGCAGTTGCAAACTGGGCCGTGCGCATTCCGGCTTTGAAAGCCCAAATCGGACTTTCGGTAGGAACGCTTGGGCTGGCACTGTTCTGCATCGCCATCGGCTCGGTTGGCTTCATGCCCGTGGTCGGTCGTGCCATCGCCCGCCACGGCTCGAGCACCGTTACACGAGCGATGGGATTTGCCTTCCCAATCTCGATGATTCTGCTGGCGTTACCGAACACGATCTGGCTTTGGGTTCCGGTGCTGCTGTTTTATGGGGCAACAAACGGCGGCTTGGATGTCGCCATGAACGCCCAAGCAACCACCGTTGAAAAACGTTTAGGTCGTCCAATATTGAACAGCTTTCACGCTTTCTGGAGCGTCGGCAGCCTGCTCGGAGCCGGGGTCGGTGGCCTGTTCGCTCGGGCAGAAATCATTCCCAGCGTCCATCTTGGACTAATCGGGGTTCTCGAGTTTGTGATTCTCGCGGTCATCACACGCCAACTGTTGACCGGTGATGCCGATCCAAATCCACACACGTCGGGTGCAGTTCGACCTACACTGCCACTTCTTTTAATTGCCCTCGTCGCATTCTCTGCATTGATGGGTGAAGGGGCCATCGCTGATTGGAGCGCCGTCTACCTCAAAGACGAACTGAAAACCAACGCCTTCTTCGCCGCCCTCGGACTCGTCTTCGCCCAAGGAGCAATGGCGCTGTTTCGCTTCGCCGGAGATTCCTTCACGCTGCGCTTCGGACCCTCGAGCCTGGTCAGATGGGGCGGAGCCTTGAGTGCGACTGGACTGGCCTTCGCACTGTTCTCCGGCCTGCCGTGGGCTGCACTGCTCGGCTTCGCCTGCGTCGGCGCGGGCATGAGCGTGATCTTTCCCGTGACCATCTCCGCCGTCTCGAGGTTGCCCGGTGTGGCGAGCGGCGCAGGCATCGCCTGGGTTGCCAGTTTTGGCTACGCGGGCTTTCTGGTTGGACCACCCGTGATTGGCTTCCTGGCCGAATGGACCTCTTTGCGAATCGGACTTGGCGCGGTCGTGGTCTTCAGCCTGCTGATCGTCTTCCTCGCAGGCGCAGTCGATCAACGCCACACAGATTGAACAACCGCTCGAGCGATAGAATTCACGCATGACCATTTTTGAGAAAATCATCGCTCGAGAAATCCCCAGCAGCATCGTCTTCGAGAGCGACCACTACATCGCCTTCAAAGACATCAACCCGAAAGCGCCAGTTCATGTCCTGTGCGTGCCCAAAAAAGTCTCGAGCCGACTGGACGAGATCACCGACGCGCTCGAGATCGGAAATTTGTTCGCCACAGCCTCACAGGTGGCCCGAGAATCGCTTGAACTCGAGGATTACCGATTGGTGATCAATGTTGGTGCTGGAGCAGGTCAGATTGTCTTTCACACCCATGTTCACATCCTTGGCGGCTGGACCGACCGAACAGCCGACTCGCACCACGATGAGATGGCACAGCAATAATCCTCAACTGACGGTTATAATCTAAAAGTCCCAACTCGAGGTTAAATCGGCTTCCGCGAGAGTCCGAACCTCAGCAAGCATTTGCTGAATTCGGAACTTCACAGGAGGCGATTTTTTTGGCACTCGAACCCACACCATTATCCGCCGCGCAACTCGAGCAAAACTTCAGCGAATACCTTCCACCCCTCAGCGACCGTGAGGCTGTGATCGAAGCCAACCGCTGTCTGTTCTGCTACGACGCGCCATGCACGCACGCCTGTCCGACGCACATCGACATTCCAGGATTCATCAAAAAAATCGCCAGCAAAAACACCCGAGGCTCCGCCCGCGTGATCCTCGAGAGCAACTTTCTGGGAAGCACTTGCGCTCGAGTCTGCCCAGTCGAAGAACTCTGCGAGGGAGCCTGCGTGCTCGGCTCGGACCACAAACCGATCACGATAGGACGTTTGCAACGTTACGCCACCGATCATGTGATGGACCGCAAGATCGACCTGTTCAAACCAGGCAAACCAACCGGTAAAAAAGTCGTTGTCATTGGGGCCGGACCCGCCGGACTTTCTTGCGCCGCCGAACTCGCCAAACTCGGACATGCCGTGAGGATCCTCGAGAAAAAACCACTCGCGGGCGGATTGTCCACCTACGGAATCGTTGTCTTCCGTGAACCTGTCGAAGTTTCACTCAATGAGGTCGAAATGGTCAAACGCCTCGGGGTCGAAATCAAAACCGGCGTGACCGTCGGCGTGGATGTCAAACTCGAGGATTTGCTCTCGAACTACGACGCAGTGTTTATTGGCGCTGGACTCGGCAAAGTGCCCGCAATCGGCATTCCTGGCGAAAACCTGCCCGGTGTGATCGACGGCATCGAATTTATTGAACGCACCAAAACCGATCAACTCGAGACGATTCAAGTCGGCAAGAAAGTCGCCGTGATCGGTGCGGGCAACACCGCCATCGACGCCGCCACCATCGCCAAACGCCTCGGGGCCGAACAGGTTGTTATCGTCTACCGACGGACACCAACCGAAATGACCGCCTACGGATTTGAGTTTGAATTCGCCAAAAGAGAAGGCATCGAGTACCGCTTCCTGACCGCACCAGTCAGCATCAAAGGCTCGAGCCACGTCGAAGGACTCGAGTGCCAAAAAATGCAACTTGGCACAGCAGACGCGAGTGGACGACCGCGACCAGAACCAATCCCTAACAGCAACTTCGTGCTCGAGTGCGACATGGTGATCAGCGCCATCGGTCAAGAAAAACAGACATCCATCGCCGAACAACTCAACCTCGAGATTCAAAAAGGGTATGTGGTCGTCAACCTCGAGACGAATCAAACCAGTCATACGAAAGTCTTTGCTGGTGGTGACTGTGTTCGCTTGACCGGAGATGCGAGTACGGTTATGGCCGTGCAGGACGGCAAGATTGCGGCTAGAGGAATTCACGCGATG
>JANOWZ010000507.1:0-4897 GCA_031418155.1 Deinococcales bacterium | reverse complement strand
CATGATCGGGATGGCCACGGTCACACCGTTGGCCGCCAATGCTCGAGCCCAAAATTCGTAGGCCCGAGGTGGCACGTAACCTCCCGGATAGAACACGAACAGCGTGCCATTGGCTTCGCTCGGACGGGCGATCAGGTACTCACCAACCGCGTCCCGCTCGAGCGGCAACGACGCAGCAGCCTCGGGGACAGATTGGGCCACGCCCACCCGAGAGAATGCAATCAGACTGGTGAACGCCACAACAACCAGCAACAACCGCCAAACTCGAGGCTTCATGCCCAGTGTTCTACCAGCCCAGGGCGTTCAAAAGCGATACCGCTCGAGGATCAACGGTCCAACGGTTGAGCCCACAACAGGCGCAATGCCTCGAACACTGGTTTCTTGCGCAACTGATAGGTCGGATCGTCCCAGGTGGGCCACGATAGGCGCACGCTCGGAGCTTGGCGATCCGCCATGCGCACGTTCAAACCAATGTCCTTGATCTGCAAGGTCAGGTCATGGTCTTTGCGCAAGCCATCGTAAATGCTGCGGCTGGATGGATCGGTCACCAGGATCAGCGTCCAGGGAAGGCGCAACTGCACACCGCTCGAGGTCCACTGATAATCGACGGTGGTGTTTCGACCTCCGGGCGGATCGATTCCCTGCCGAAGCACGCCCTCATCCCAGTACATCGCGGGATACTCGACGTTGTTGCGGCCAATGCGACGGCGGTTGGTTTGGGTTTGCCACAACTCCCAGGCGGCTTCCGTCAATGCAGCCTCGCCCTGAATCAATTTCGGTGAGGCTTTCGAGAAAAAATCACGGTACGCCACGCCGTAATCGTTGAACTCCGCGAACGGCGCGTAATTCTTGACCACATCCAAATGACCGCCCTTGGCCTCGAGTCGAATGCGAAATTCCGGCACGTTCGGCGCGGTCCACGGCAGGGCCACACCGCCGGTCGGGTGCGTGTCAAGCATCACCTCGAGTTGATCCGAGTCGCGCAGCGGGGTTTCGATCAACAGGTGCAAATATTCCTGGTCGATGCTGGTTTTGACCCGCAAGCCGGTCGTCTGCGTCAGCACGGGTTTGCTGTTCCAAACATTTTGCCCACGGCCCAAACGGATTGGGTTCAGCGGTTCGGCGGCCAGAATCCCGTAGTTTTGTTCGGCATCCATCACCGAATGCCATTGCGGGCGGCGCTCGGCGGGACGCTCGAGCCGGTAGGTCAACCAGTTTTTCTTAAACCACTCGTCCATCCAGGCGAACATGATGCCTCCGGCGGTTCCAGCCTCGATCAGTTCTTTGTACAGGCGCACGTCAATTTCGGCCTGACGCTCCTCGCTGTGCGTGCCGTGGTTCCAACCCTGCGGTTGTTGATGCGCGTTGGCTCGACTCGAGGGTACACCGACCTCGGCAATCAAGAGCGGTTGATCCCCATGATGGCGCTTGAGGTCGCGCAGATACCCGAAGTAGTTCGATGGCCCCAAGCTCGAGCGGGCCTTGGAATACTCGGGGTCGTTGTTTAAGAAATCTGGGTAGTAAGGGTAGGCGTGGTAGGTGGCAAACACGCCCGAAGGCAGCGCTGAGGTCGCCCGAATTTTGGTCATGTCCAAGGAGACATCATCCTCGTTGAAGGTCACGCCCTCAACATCCGGCACCGGTTCCCCTCGAGCCCGCCGCGCGGCGTACTCTTCTTTCGCGCTCGATTCGGTGACGTGATACAGAGGATCGGTGGTCGGCCAACCAATCGTCGAAACCGGGCGTTGCGCGTTGTACGTGTCCATCTCGTAGACCACGGTCGTGTCCAGAATGTCCGCCAGCCACGCCTCGAACGGCGAGACATTCAAGGCCCGCACGTACTTGCCGCTGAAACTGGTCGGTGCATCTTTGCGCTCGTTGTACGAGACAATCGAGTACGGTTCCCACTCGCGGCCCACCAGATAGGCCATGTTCCAACGGCTGACATCGGCGGTGTAATTGCCGCTGGCATGACCGGGTTTGGCATCGATGTCGGCCCGACCGTGAATCACATCGATCACCCGTTTGATTTCGGCGACGAATTGATCGCGGAACCCGGCGCGGTAATCGTGCAGCGCGAGGCTTGCGGCAGTCGGCAGGTCGGTCGTGTCCAATTCTTCGGGCAATTCCGTCCAAACCCCGTGGATCAAGTACAACGGGCGTTTGAGGTGCTTGAGGTTGTACTCCAGAAGCGCCGAATAAAACGCGGGCGGCAAGATCGTGTAGACCCGCAAGGTGTTCGCGTTCATCTTGCCAATGTCCTCGAACCACTTGAGGTAGAGCTTTTTGTCGCTCGGGAATTGTGACGGGAATTTCCCCGGCAGCGCCACACCCATGTTCACACCTTTGATCACAATCGCCCTCCCGTCCGGGCCACGCAAAAACCCTTTATTGGCCGAGAAAGGCCGGTCTGTAACTTTGGGTTTGACCAAGACGGGCCGCTTGATCTCCTCGGGTGAGAGCGGCAATTTGGACAGGAACTCCACGATGTCGCTTCTGTCTGGATCAAGTTTTTGCGCCTCGAGCCCCCACTTGCGAGCGGTCTTCAAATCGTTCCTGGCCGCCGCCACCAAGCCCAACCCGAACGGCACATCCGAACCGCCAAGCTTGGCGCTCCAGAGTTTCAAAAACAGGCGTTCGCTGTCCTCAAACTTGTTCTGACGGTAAAAAACGTAACCGAGCAGGGTTGTGGCATCCACATTGCCAGCCGCAACCAATGGCTCGAGCAGTTTCCCGGCACGCTCGAGATCACCGGCACGGTAGGCGGTTCGCGCCTCCTCGTATTGATCGACCACGTGCTGATCAACCATGTGGGACACGGCCTGCGCCTGGTCGTTCGGGCCACTGAACAGGGCAACCAGACTGAAGGTGATGACCAATATCCCAAGGAATCGAAGCACCCTTCATGTTCGGGGTAATCCGTCAAAATTGCTGGTCAAATCCGACGCTCCGATATCTCACCGTCTCGAGACCAAACACATGCCTCCCTCGAGAATGCCGCCGTTTAACGTTTTGTGACCTGCTTGCCCTGAGCGAACAATTTGGAGATTTCGGTCACGGTGAGCGGACGGTCATAGACCCGCACCTCATCGATGTCACCATCGAACGGATACCACTTGCCTTTGCTTTCCGCACCAATGATCAAAGGCTCGAGATCCGTCTGCGGATTAAGGTTGTAGACATCTGATTTGATCACCGAACGTGTTTTGCCATCCAGGTACAAACGCACACTTTTTTGCGGATCAAAGGTCAAAGTGATCATGTGCCAATCACCGACCGCAACGCCACCCTGACCAAACTTGACGGCGGGCAGCTTGCTGGGGGCCCGCACGCAGCAACGGCCATTGGAAACGTAGGCGTACCACAACGCATCGGTCGGTTCGCGTTCCATGCGAACGCTGATGCCGGTCCGATCGCTGGATTTTGAAATCAGGACTTGCGTGCCAAAATCGGTTTCTCCATGGTCGCCGTTGTGTGAACGGTTCGATAAAAGCTTGAACCAGATGTTGATGCTTGAACCTTCGCTCAGCATCATCGGCGGTGTGTTTTCAACCTCGAGGTGATCGGATGCCTGCACACCCCTAAAGCGATACGCTTTGCCAACCACGCCAGCATTGCAGGCCAACGTCAGGTTGGAAATTGAAACAAACGAAATGTGCTTGGAAACACTCAAGTCATCGGCCAGACAATCGTCAAAATTCCAGTATCCGACCAGACCGGGGAGGCCAAGTGCATCTTTTGAAATTCGATCCTGGGGTGTATCGCCAGTTTGCAAACCAGCAACTGCGGCACCCAACACCATGATTCCTACACAGGCGAGGCGTATGTGGCTCGAGAAACTGCCCATGAGAAAAGTGTATACGGATTTCAGCGATATTCAGGTTGAAAATCACCGGAGAACCATTCGGGATAGCTTGGCAATGTGAAGAGATGTTGCGGCAAGATGCAATCAAACGCCAAATCGCACCTGTGCTGTTCCAAAGGCAGCCACGACCGAACCGCCGTTCAGGGCAAGTGCCGAGATTGCATCAACCACTCAATTGCATCCGCCAGGTGCTCGTCGTCAATGTGATGATCGCCACGCTCGAGGCGCAACAGGTACGCCTTCTGCAAGACCTCGGCATCACGGAACCCTTCAGGCGTTTGGAA
Source organism: Deinococcales bacterium (assembly GCA_031418155.1). Classification (GTDB taxonomy): domain Bacteria; phylum Deinococcota; class Deinococci; order Deinococcales; family JAAFIG01; genus JANOWZ01. The sequence goes on along the minus strand of JANOWZ010000507.1, from coordinate 748 downwards.
CTTGTAACAGGCCAATTCGACCTTCAAACCATTCGGGTCCTGAAAGTACACCGAATTCATGAACCCACGATCTCGCTCGATAAACTCGATGCCACGCTCACGCAACCGAATTGGAATCTGCACAAACGTCGCCCTCGAGACGTTAAAGGCAATGTGTTCGACACAACCGATCTCTCGAGGGGCCGGACGGGCCGCATCCACCCTGGACTCGTTGGTGAAGACCGTCAGCAACCGGCCATCGCCCGGATCGAAATACAAATGGTTCTCGTCGGGCTTGCCGAGGTTGGGTTGCTCAAAAATAAATGGCATCCCGAGCAGACCCTGCCAGAAATCGATGGCGCTCTGCTTGGTTGAACCAACCAACGTGATGTGATGAACCCCCTGAACCTGCAATCGCTTCATCCTGGACTCCTTGTGCACCCCAAAATCAATCTGCCATTCAACCTGCACGGATGCTCAAGCCATATTCAACACCATCTCTTCCAAAGCACCTACCGATAGGAGTTCTGAACCTGCTAGTGCCGCGCGGTCTAAGTTCTCCACCTATTTCCGCTTCGCTCCAATCGGTTCCAAACTCGTCCGACACGTCACTTTTGGTCACTCGCTCTGCTCGAGAAATGCTCAGGCATTTCTGCCATTTTCCACTAGTGCAAGACCACGGTGATTTTGAGTGGTTTTCTCAAAATCACCCGACCAACGGGAGTAGTGTCCAGTGCAGCGCCAACGGATTTCGGAGGATACGAAGTAA
>JANOWZ010000506.1:0-7548 GCA_031418155.1 Deinococcales bacterium | reverse complement strand
GGGTACGCTTTATCGTGCAGGTAATCGGTTTTGAGAAGGTCAATCTCGAGGATGGCAGGATCGCTGGTGCGCCCAATGATGCCCCCAAGCAGGCCAACATACGCCGAGCCGTAAATGCCAAAATCCGTGCTCGCCCAGCCGAATCGCCTTGCGTCGCCCACGCCGTAGGGTGCGGCGATGCCCCACTTCTTACGAAGACCCTCGTAGGCAAGCGCGTCGCGGTATGCGCCACGAAACTCGGGTTGAATCTGATTGTCTTCCGGCAAATACTTCGGGTAGAACAACCGCGCACTGTTGGCGAGGTTCAACAGCCAGCGTCCGATGGCTCGAGCGGCCCGCGCATCGTAACGCGGAATCGGTGCGAGTGACCCCGCAAGGTTGAAGCTGTTGAACGTAAACGCATAGCCACCGAAATCCGAGAAGCTGCCGTGCAAGCCGTAGACATCCATCTCGCCCCAACGGGCGGCGATCACGGCCCAATCGCCACGCGCAAACGAGTCGCCATCAAAAATCCAGTAGAGCATCTTCTCGAGGTCGTACTGTTGACCAACTTCGGCATTCATACGGGCCGTGGTCAACGTGCCGTAGGCGAGCAGCAACTCGTAGAGCGGGCTTTTCTCACGCGGCAGTGACTCGAGGTAACGCATGCAGGTCTTGGCGTACTCGAGGTATTTCGGATCGCCAAAGCGTTTGAACGCGGCGTACTCGAGCCAAGCGAGGCCCGCCGCAGCGTCCGGCTCGAACCATTGGCGGTTGTCCACGGGCTGCATGGTTTTGAAATCGAAATAGGTGATCTCAAAATTTGGGATGGATTTCCCAGCCGCGATGATGCGAATCGCTTCGCCCCAACGGTCGGCGGATTCTCGGGTCACACGCTCGAGGTCGCTGTCTTTTGGGTAAAGGCTTGAGACGGCGGCGAAACCAATGTTGGGGAAAATGTCGTACCAGAACGAATCGTTTTTGGCGTTCGTGCCGTTCATGATGATACCCAGACCGTTGTCACGGTTGTGGTAGTTCAGCAATTGATGCGCGTAGTTCTGCCCGTCTTGGTTGCTCTTGTCGATGCCAACGAGCGACGCGCCGAGCACCGCACCGATGGCGGTGATTCCCTCGTGCTTCTCCGGGTTCGCGGGTCGTTGCCTCGAGTCGCCGAGGTAAGCGGGCAATGCAAACATGTCCTGTGGGTAATTGCGTTGCGCCTTGTCCCACCAGATCGCGGGCAGGTTCTCGCCCTTGGCATTGAAATCGAACAACACCGCATCCAAATCTCGAGCCACGGTGCGCCAGTCTCGAATCTCGAACGGTACTGGCTGGCGCGGCATCTTCTCGATAGTGGCAAACTTGTAACTCGAGTTCTTCACATCTTGACCACTCGAGAACGACGCAATCACGAGAATCAAAAAAATGCAGAATCCAATCACGACTCGAGTCATACTCATCCCTTGATGCCGGTGCGGGCGGCCCCTTCCATGAACTGCCGTTGTGCGATAAAGAACACGATCAGCACCGGAATCAAACTCAACATCGTCGCCGCCGAAACCAGATTCCAGGGCACGATGTAATCCCTCGAGCCGGTCGTGTTGAACAGGCCCTCAATGGCGCGAATGCCTTGCGACATCGTGTATTTTTCGCGGCTCGAGATGTACAAGAGTGGCGTGTAGAGATCGTTGTACGTGCCAGTGAAGTACAACAGCACGCAGGTGACAATCGCGGGCCGTCCGAGCGGCAGCATGATTCGCCAGTACATCTGGAATTCGCTCGCGCCATCCATCTGCGCGGCCTCGAAGAGTTCTCGAGGAATGCCCATGAAGAACTGGCGGAAGAAAAAGATCATGAACACGTCGGTGCCAAAATACGTCGCCACGTACAACGGGTAATACGTGTCGTACCAACCGAGCTTGAGGTAAACCTCGTACATTGGGATCGTCAGGAGTTCTCCGGGCAGCATGATCACGGTCAGCATCAGCGCGAAAATCACGTTCTTAAATGGCACGTCGAAACGCACGAACGCATACGCCGCCAGCGTGCAGGAGACGAGCGTGCCGATGATTTTGAGAACAAAGATCAGCAGAGTGTTGCCCAAATAGCCGAAGTAATTGAAATCGCGCAGCTTGAAGACTTCCTCGTAATTCTGAAAGTTGAACTGTGCTGGAATCCACTTGAATGGCCCAATCGATTCCTCAAAGGTTTTGAACGAGGTCAGCACCAAGGAAAGCAACGGCAGCATCAACAACACCGAACTCGAGATCAGCAGCGTGTAGAGAAATATGTTTTGCAGGCTCGAGGTTTTTTGCATCTGTATCTCCAGTCGAAACTTGGACTTCTGGATTTGCGCTCGAAATGAATCTCGCTGCTGTGGGAAATTGAATTTTCGGGGTCCAAGATTTCGACATGACGGACATCCAAAACCGGGATGTCCTCAGTTCTCCGCCTTGACGTACAGTTTTCCGAGCAAGAAGTTCAAGCCGGTCAGGACCATCAGCAGCACGAAGAAAATCAGTGCGATGGCCGAGGCGTACCCGAGTCGGTACGGTGAGGTGAACGCTTGGCTGAAGAGATAGACCGAGTAAAGCAGTGTCGAATTTGCCGGATAGCCGCTGCCCTGACCGAACAGGAAAGCCAGGTCGAAACTCTTCAAGGCATCAATCGTGATCAGTGTGGCGTTGAACAAAAACACGGGCGAGATCGCCGGAAAGGTGATGTGCCGAAACTTGATCCAACTCGAGGCCCCATCGAGATCGGCAACCTCGTAGAGTTCGTGTGGCACATCCTGAAGGGCGGCCAGGAAGACCAGCATCGGCACGCCGAAACCCCACAGGCTGGCGATCATCAAGGTTTGTAGCGCAGTGCTCGAGTCGGCGTACCAACCAATGCCGTAAATGCCGAAGTTGGCGAGGATGGCGTTGACCACACCGTTGGCGGGATGGAAGAAAAAACGGAAGACGTAGGCGACCGCGAACGGCGGGATGATGAACGGCAAGAAGAAGATTGACCTGAACAGGCCAATGCCGCGCAGCTTGTTGTTGAGCAGCATCGCCGCGACGAGTGCCATGACCATTTTCATCACACCGACGACGATGGCGTACTTGAAGGTGTTGCTCATGGCGAGGCGAAAAATGTCGTCATCAAACAGAACACGTTGAAAGTTCTCAAAACCAACCACGTCGTAATTCGGGCTGGTGATTCTCAAATTTGTGAAACTCAAATACAGCGTGCGGCCAATCGGATACAGGTAGAACAGCATGAAGCCCAAGATCGACAAACCGATGAACGAGAAAAAAGTCAGCGCCTCGCGTTGGCGTTTGCGACGCATGGGTGCTCTCAGGCTGGGTTTGAGTTGCTCGAGGGCCATCAAAACTCCTGCGAACGAACGTGTCGAAACGTGTAGGGTGCGCTCTTGAGCGGACCGTCTGGTGCATGTGGTGCACCCTACGGGTCTCGAGCCTGTGCCGAGAATTGATGCTCGAGACCCTGCGTTGTGGGGCGTGGAGGTTTGCCCCACAACGGCTTCAATCAAGAACTTACTTGACGCTGGCGAGGTACTTGTTGCCCTTCTCGGTGGCAATCTTGGCGGTCTCTTCGGCGCTCTGTTTACCCTCGAGCATCTTGTCGATCTCGGGTTGCACGACTTGGATCGCCATGTTGACGAAATCCTTGTTGCGCGGCAGGGTGATGCCGGTTTTCAGGCCATCAAACAATGCCTCAAGGTTCTTGGGGCTGCTGCGTTTCTCGAGCGGCACGGCGAGCGCTTCGTCGGCCACCGATTGACGGCTGGGTGGCAGGCCGAGCTTGTCGAAGGTGGTGTTCACAAACTTGCGTCCGGTGATGAATTTCAGCACTTCCCAGGCGGCCTCCGGGTTCTTGCTGCTGCTGGAAACGCCGTAACCCTCGAGTGCGAATTCCGCGCCGCGTTGTTGCTTGGAGCCTTTGGGCAGCACTTGGATGTCCCAGTTGAGCGATTTGGCGGCGTTCAAGCCGGGCCAGGTGCCGGTGTGTCCGCCGTATTCCATTGCAGTCTTGCCGCCCGCGAAGCCACCGAGGTTGTCGTCTTTGGGTCCGGGCGCGATCTTGTACTTGCCGGAGGTCGTCTTGTCATAGAAGAACTGTAATCCTGCAATCGCGGCGGGCGTGTCGAGCGTGACGGTGTTGCCTTTCATGATCTCACCGCCGGATTGACGCACGTGGATCAACCATTCGCCCCACCAACCGAGCGTGGTGCTGGCCCCCCACTGCATCGCTTTGCCAGCGTCGGATTTGGTGAGCTTCGTAGCGGCGGCAACGTACTGTGCCTGCGTCCAGGTTTTGGTCGGGTACTTGACGCTGGCGGCATCGAACAAATCCTTGTTGTAGTACAGCAAGCCGACGTTAAAGCGGAATGGCAGCGCGAGTTGCTTGCCCTGAATTTTGAGCGGGCTGAGCATCTGCGGGTAGAAGTCCGAAATGTTCAGACCAGAGCCCGATTTTGCGATCATCGGTGTCAGGTCGGTCAGCAAATCTTTTTGCGTTTCGACGTACAGATCGCCCGTGCCGATGATGTCCGGGGCGCGTTGTGCCGCGATCAGTTTGGCTTGATCGCCACCCCAGAGCACTTCAATCTGTGCGGTCTTGCTCGAGGTGTTGAATTCAGCGATCAGTGGCTCGAGCGTGTTGCGCCAGTTCGTATCGAGTGCGACCGTGACCTTGGCTGGGCCTTGGGCGAATCCTGTGACCATGACCGTGCTGATGCCGATCACGCTGAACAACGCCATTTGAGCGAACTTTTTTGCTTTCATACTGTGCCTCCTTGAGAACGAATTGCCGAGATGCTTGTGCCTGCACGATATTGATGGCGATGGTGGTGGACGGGGTGAATGCTGCTCTGGAATGGCTTTCATGCGAACTCCTCTCGAGGGACGACAACGGACCAAAATGCTGTGCAGCGATTTGGTGAGATCAAGTTCGTGGATGAGGTCAGGTTGAAGTGAGGCCGGGTTTAGATCAGGGTCTTCAAGATTTCGCGGATGGAAAGCCTCGCACCGCACGAGACGGAATCCGCCGCGCCGTAGTAGACGATCAGTTCATCACCTCGAACGATGTTGCCGTTGTTGAACACCACGTTGCCGAAGAAACCCTCGAGTTCGTAAGGGGCGGTAGGTTCCATGATCGGGTTTGTAGACCGTGCGATCACCTGCGTTGGGTTCTGGAGGTCCAAGAGTAGCGCTCCCAGGCAGTAGCGGTGGTGATGGTTTGCACCATGATAGACCACGAGCCAGCCCGCATCTGTGTGAGTTGGGGCCGCGCCTGCGCCGATTCGCGTCTCCTCCCAGGTTCCGGCTCGAGGTCCGGCCAGAAAGCGGTGATCGCCCCAATGCTCGAGGTCCGGTGAGCGGGCCGTCCAGATGGCGTTGCCGCCGAGTCCGCCGGTTGGACGGTGCAGCATGTAGAAGTACCCGCCAATTTTTTCGGGAAACAACGCGCAGTCCTTGTTGGCCGGTGGGATCACCATGCCGTGATGCTTGAAGCTTTTCCAATCGCTGGTGCTGCGCATGGCAACGCCAAAACCCTTGCTCGAGACGGCGGTGTAGGTCAGGTAGTACGTGCCGTCAATTTGGGTGACTCGAGCATCTTCAACGCCGAAGGTTTCGTGGATGCCCAAGCCGACTGCAATTGGTTCGCGTTCGACCGTGAAGTGAATGCCATCGTCGCTCCAGGCGAGGCGCAAGTGTGAGAGCGTCGTCAAGTAATCCTGGCCGTCGTATCGAAAACCCCGTGGGTCGCCCGTCTCGAGTTTTGGATCGGCGGTGCTGTAGGAAACGACTTGAATTGACCCGTCAGGACTGAAGATCGGTGTGCTGACGCTGCCCGCCTGCTGCACCGGGCGTTCGGCAACACGCAAGACCAAACCGATTCGATCTTGGTAAGTAAACGCGCCAGGGTTGAAGGCGCATGTGACCTCGAACCCCTCGATGCTCGACGTGACCTGTGCCGTGGTGATCAGTGGATTCTCGGCGTAGCGTTGGGCGAGATCGGTCATTTGCGTCCTCGAGTTCGTGCGCTTGCTGCTGGACCGGTTGGAACTGGACCGCTCGAGCCGCGTTCGACCAGTGCGGTGGTGATCACGATGCGTTGCTGCGGTGCGTTGCCGTCGGCACAACGCGCCATGAACTGCCGTGCGGCGGCCCGTCCCAAGTACGGTTTTTGTACGCGCACGGTGGTCAGTGGCACCGTCCACCTTGAGGCCATGTCAACGTCGTCGAAACCGGTGATCGTCAAGTCCTTGGGAATGCTCAGGCCAGCGTTGCGGGCGGTGACGCTGGCCCCCATCGCCATCGCGTCGTTGACCGCGAGGATCGCTGTGGGCTTCAATTCGAGGGCCTGTTGTGCCAACTGCTGTCCCGTCTCGAAGGTGGTGACATCACTGCGCAAGATGGTTGGAGCCTCGAGCCCACGGGCGGCGAAGGCATCGATAAATCCCGAGCAGCGTTCCTGGTTGCTGTACCAATCCTCTGGCCCGGAAATCACCGCGATCCGCCGATGACCGAATGCCAGCACGTGCTCGGCGACGGCTCGAGCACCACCACGGTCATCGCAAACCACCGCATCGACCGGGGTGTGACGCAAGAAGTTATCCACCAGCACCACCGGAATGCCCAACGTGTACAGCTTGACAATGAACGAGGCTGGAACGAACGGGCCATTGAGGATCACGCCATCGGCGCGGCGTTCACGCAGGATGCGCCAGCGGGCCGGGTCTTTGATCTCGTCCTCGCCGATCACCTCGAGCATGGTGTGCATTCCGGCTTGACGCAGTTCGGCCTCGACCCCCATCAGGATTTCGCTGTAAAACGGATCGCCCGAAAGTGGGTTGGGCAGGTGATAGACCGCGAAGCAGACGTGATCGGTCTGTGAGGTCGAGAGCGAACGCGCCGCACTCGAGAGCGTCAGGTTGAGCCGACTGGCTTCGGCCAGGATGCGGTTGCGGACCTCTTCGGAGGGTCCGGGCTTGCCGTTCAGGGCACGTGAGACGGTGGCGGTGGAGACGCCCATCGTGGCTGCCAATTGTTTGACCGTTGACATGGACACATCCTCCATTGCCGCACCTGTGAGGTGCAATGCTTTTGCAATATTAACGCAATCGGTTGCAATATCTTTGCAGAAACGTCGTGGCTTGTCAAGGCGATCTACCGAAATGGGTGCGTTGCTATCTGCGAGTGATTCGCCCTCGAAATGTTTTCTCGATCCCGAACACAGACGGCGAAGCTCAAGCCAGAATTGAATGGTGGCATCTTCGGGGCTGTCCTCGAGCACCCGTGTTTGCCAGCACATCCGGCGCGTACATCAGCCTGGGTTTCGCTCGAGCCGAATTCGCATCACCGCGTCGTGTGCAAGCTCGAGTGCGATTCCAGTACCGTCGTGTGCCACGACCACGCCATCCACCCAAACCTGATCTGATGTTTGTAGGCTTGGCACCTCGAGCCGTGTCGTGATCGTTCGCGCCTCGGCGTTGTAGACCAGAAAGTGCAGGTTGGACTCGCGGACTTGCGCCAGATCAAAGAACTTGTAATTGTC
>JANOWZ010000505.1:0-2868 GCA_031418155.1 Deinococcales bacterium | reverse complement strand
GGGAGAGGTCCAAAACGCTCGAGGTTCATGCGCGATTGCTTTCCAAGCTGGCGCAAGAACGTTTAACCCGTGATGCCGCCGTGGTCAGTTTCGGTGGTGGTGCAACCTCGGACTTGAGCGGGTATGTGGCGGCGAGTTACTTGCGCGGCATCGCCTTTTACGCCGTGCCGAGCACACTGCTGGCGATGGTCGATGCGAGCGTCGGTGGCAAAACCGGCGTGAACTTACCCGAAGGTAAAAACTTGGTCGGTGCGTTCCATCAGCCCCGTGGTGTCTGGGCCAGTTTGGACACGCTCGAGACGCTGCCCGATGCCACCTTCCGCGAGGGCGCAGCCGAAACCTTCAAGCATGGCCTGCTCGCCAACTCAAGCCTGTGTGATCGTGTGCTCGAGCCTGGATTCTCCGCCACAAGCGCGAAACTCGAAACAATCCTCAGCGATGCGATTCAAGTCAAAGCCGATGTCGTCGCTCGAGACCCGTTTGAGGCGGGCGAACGCGCCCACCTCAATTTTGGTCACACCTTGGCGCACGCGCTCGAGGCGTTCACGCACCATGAAATCTCACACGGCGATGCGGTCGGATACGGAATGCACTACGCCGCGATCCTCTCGAGGCTTGCCGGTGGTGATGACCTGACGCAATTGACCCGCGCTTTCCTCGCGTACCAACAACCTCGGGCGTTGCCAGCACTGTCCTGGGAAACCCTCGAGCCGTTTATGGCGCGTGACAAGAAGGCGGATGCTGCCGGGGTTCGTTTCGTGCTGCTGGCAGGAATCGGCAAACCCAAACTCGAGCGCCTGCCGAATGCGCTGCAACTCGAGGCGTGGTGGGAGTTTTGCAAGGATTTGAAGCTCGAGTCCCGTTGAAGATTTGGGTTGAATTGCCTCTTGCTTTGATCGGGCGACCATGAAGATCGCCCTCGCCAGGAGCGCAGTCGGAACCCCATTTCTCGAGCGATTGACCTCGCCGAGCCAATCGAATTGAACTCCAACTCCCATGACCTTTGCGCCCATAACCTCTATAATCCCAAACACGTGCGTCGCCTTGAAATCCAGAACCTCGCCATCATCGACCGGCTCGAACTTTCACTCGAGGATGGTCTGAATGTTTTTACCGGTGAAACCGGCGCGGGCAAAAGCATCATTGTTGACGCGATCTGGTTGCTGACCGGCTCGCGGGCCGATGCCGAACTGGTGCGGCGGGGCGAGGAGGCGTTGCTTGTGACGGGCTTTTGGGAGGACCTGACGCTCTCGAGGCGTGTGCAATCGAATGGTCGCAGCACCGCCCGGATCGATGGCGAGGTCATCTCCAACCGTGAACTGGCCGAACGCAGCACGGAATTGGTGACGGTGCATTGGCAGCACGCGGCGCAGGCGTTGTTGGAACCGAAATACCATCGGGAATTGCTGGATGCGGGCCTGAACTCCAATACCCGTGAAAGCTTCGAGAAGTACCGTGAAACGTATCGGGCGCACGCTGAAACGTTGTTGCGGCTCGAGGCGTTGCGTGAGGGTGAACGCGACCGGGCCAGACGTTTTGACCTGCTTTCGTATCAATTGCGCGAAATCGACGAGGCGAACCTGAACGCGCTCGAGGAGGAACCGTTGCGGCGCGAACGTGAACGTTTGGTCAACAGCGAACGCATCGCCGCCGATACCGGAAATGCCGTGGCCGCACTCGAGGATGATGACGTGAACGCCGTCGGGTTGCTGGCCGATGCCGCCCGCGCACTGACCAGCGCCGGACGCTACGATCCCGCCGCCGCGCAACTCGCGCAGGATTTGCGTGAAGCCCTCTCGAGCGTGCAGGCGGTTGCCGGTGAGGCCCGTGACATGCTGGGCCGGCTCGAGGCGGAGCCGGGTGAACTGGACCGGATCGAGGGTCGTCTGGCCCAACTCGAACGCCTGAAAACCAAATACGGTGCAACCGTGCCCGAAGTGCTCGAGTACGCGAACGAATTGCGTCTCGAGGCGGGCACGCTCGAACGGGCCGAATCGGACGCGACCGAACTCGAGGCTCAACTCGCGCCGTTGCGCAACAAACTCGGACAGCTTGCCAAAACGCTCAGTGCAGCGCGGCTTGAGGCGGCGAAACGCCTCGCGCCACAACTCGAGAAAATCGTGCGCAGTCTCGGGATGCCCAAAGCGCAACTTGAATTCTCGCTCGAGCCACTGCCAGAACCCGGCACTTTCGGAGCCGAAGAGGTCGAGATTCGTTTCAGCGCCAACGCGGGCGAAGGGCTCGGCTCGCTCTCCAAGATCGCCAGCGGCGGCGAACTTTCCCGTGTGATGCTGGCACTCTCGACCGTGCTCGGCTCGAGCACCCCCAGCGTGATCTTCGACGAGGTGGATGCCGGAATTGGTGGTCAGGCCGCGATTGCGGTTGCCAGTGAACTCGAGCGTCTGGCGGACAAGCATCAGGTTTTGGTGGTCACGCACCTCGCGCAGATTGCCGCCCGTGCCGATCATCATTTCAAAGTTTCCAAACACGAAATCGACGGCCGAACTCGAGTCACCGTTGAACAATTGGCTGGCGAAGCTCGGGTGCATGAGTTGGCGCGAATGCTGTCCGGTTCGGATTCCAAAGCGGCCATAGAACACGCCAGGGAATTGCTCGGGGCGCGACGCGGCAAGGTCAAGAGTTCAGCCAATTGATCCGTATCCACTCGAGTTGAGTCAGGCTCGAGGTTTCGCCCTTTGCCTTTCGCCCTTTGCCACCCACAAGTTCCGGGCCATCTGCTGCGCAGAATGGGTGTAACCTGAGGCCGTGAGTGCGACTCCGAATCCCCTCGAGCGGGCCAAAACGTACCTCGAGTTGGTCAAGTTTGAACACACGGTTTTCGCCTTACCGTTCGCTTATTCGGGCATG
>JANOWZ010000504.1:0-4341 GCA_031418155.1 Deinococcales bacterium | reverse complement strand
CGTCGCGCCAGGGCGTACATTTGCTCGAGGTGCGGTGCGAATTTCTGGAAGTCGTTTGCTTTGCGGGCCTCGCGCCAAACGCTGAGTGAAATGGCTTTGCTGCGGGATTGTTCGGCAACGAATTCGCTGGGCAGTTTTCTGGATCGGTCGAACTCCCGGCGGGTCAGTCGCAACAGTGCGGCCTCGTCGGAGTCGGAGTCGAATGTTTCCTTTTCGAGGTTGACGAGGAGTTTTTCGCCGGTGCTCGAGACGAAAAGCTCGTGCGAAAACTTGGCGAGCGTGGCGAGTTGTGCAGCCCGAGCGGTTGCGCCTGCGGGTGGCATCTGCGTTTCCTGATCCCATGCGAGGATGCTCGAGGCCATGTTCAGGTCGTGGATTTCGCCGAGGTGCGTTTTCAGGTCTTGAATGCTCATGTGGCTATTTTACCGGGATCGCGGATCGGGCAGCCCTTTCAGATTACATATTGACAAATATCAATGTGTTATGTACTCTCGAGGCGTGAGCGCAGCATTGATCCAACTCGAGCCAAACCTCAACCCGAATCAGAACACTGATTCAGTGCTCGAGTCGCTCGCCTGGGTCTTCAAAGCGCTCTCCGATCCGGCCCGCCTGAAAATCCTGGCACACCTTGCCAGCGGTCAGGTCGGCTGCTGCGGTGATGGCATCTGCGCCTGCGATCTCGAGGAATTGACCGGGCTATCGCAACCAACCGTCAGCCATCACATGAAATGCCTCTCGAGCGCCGGTTTGATCCGATCCGAGAAGCGCGGCAAGTGGATGTACTACTCGCTTGATCCCAAAGGCGTACAGGCGGCTCGAGGATTTTTGAATTGCTGATGAATTTTTTTGAACAAACACATTGATAATCATCAATACAACTTGGAGCTTCTCGATTCGAATTCTCAAGCACCACGAAAGGAGCCACATGAACACCCAAGATTTTCTCGAGCAACTCCAACCACAGACCGGCAAGCCACTGACCTTTGAGTACGGCCCGGAACGCCTCGTGCCCGCCGGATACCACGTCACCGAAATCATCAACGCCAATTTTGAATCGATGGATTGCGGCGGCCAAGCGAATACCTGGCGGCAAACCATCATTCAATTGATGGGACCGAACCGCCTGGATAAATCTGAATTCATGAGCGTCGAAAAATTCTTAAAGATTTACAATCAAGTCTCGAGCAGCCTGCCGGTGCGCCCCGAAAGCGAAGTTCGCATCGAATACGGCAACTCGCAACAACCCGCGATTCACTACCACATTGAGAACCTCGAGATCAGCGAAAATGCCGTTCGCGTTCGGCTCTCACCGCCGGGAGTGACCTGCAAGGCATCGGATCGCAAAATCGAGGGTGCAGCCTGTTGTGGCCCCGTTGCCAGCACCGTCAGCAACGTCGTCTGGGCCGATTCCAACCCAATGCCACAGAAACCGAGCAAAGGCTGCTGCTGATGCGGGCGGCCACTCGAGAAGACCTTCCTGTGGTCTTAGGACTGCTTGAGCTTCACGGGCTCCCCACAGCGGGCGTGCAAGATCACCTCAAGCATTTTCTGCTCGAGTTTGACCAGACCGAATTGATCGCCTGCGCCGGACTCGAGGTTCACGGTCAGGCCGGGTTGCTGCGTTCGGTCGCGGTTGACGCAAACCACCGCTCGCATGGTCTCGGGACAAAACTGGTGCAGGCGATGCTCGGGCGGGCACGCACGCAACACCTCTCGAGCATCAGTCTCTTGACCGAAACGGCACAAGGTTACTTTCCGCGTTTCGGATTTCAAATTACACCCCGAGATGCACTGCCCACCAGTCTGAACGCCAGCGCCGAATTTCGCGGAGCCTGCCCAGATTCCGCGATTGCCATGACACTCTTACTTGACCAGTCAAACTCGAGCAATGACAGCCACGCATGATTGAATAGCGACCGCATGAAGCCTAACCCCAGCCAGCCAGACACAAACAAAAACTTTTACGGCTGGAAGATGGTCTGGGCGCTCGCGGTCAGCACCACCGTCGCCTATGGCGTGCTTTACTACGCCTTCGCCGTGTTCGTCAAAGCGATGGAATTTGAGATGCGCTGGAACCGTGCCGAAACCTCTGGAGCCCTCAGCCTGAGCTTCGTGATCGGAGCGCTCGTCTCTCCGCTGCTGGGCCGATTGACGGATCGCCACGGCGCTCGAGGCGTGATGACCATCGGCTCATTCGTCGCCGCACTCCTCGTCTTCGCCTGGTCCCGCGTCTCGAGCCTACCGATGCTGTACGTGGTCTTCGCCGCGCTGGGCGTGACCGCCACCGCCACATTTTACGACCCAGCCTTCACGGTCGTTGCGGTTTGGTTCAAACGCGACCGCTCGAGGGCACTCCTCATCATCACCCTGGTCGCGGGATTGGCCAGCACCATCTTCGTGCCGCTCTCAACCTTTTTACTTGAACGCATCGGTTGGCGCGATGCCATCGTCGTGCTGGCTGCAATCCTATTGGCGACCGCACCGATGCTGTGGCTGGTCCTGCGCCGACACCCGGACGACATGAACACCACCGTTGATGGATTACCGGTGATGCTCGAGGAAAATTTACGCCCAATTTTTGCGCCGCCAAGCACACGCGACTGGATTCGCTCGAGCACCTTCTGGAACATCGCCATCGGCTTTGCCCTCGCCCGCCTCGCCGTGAGCACGCTCGCACCGCACCTGGTTCCGCTCTTGCGCGAACGCGGCTACTCGAGTGCCATCACCGCAACCCTGGCCGGATCGATTGGTGTACTGCAACTCGCGGGCCGATTGCTGATCGCACCACTGACCCGAATCATGTCGATGACCGTTCTGACCGCCGCCACGTTTTTCGTTCACGGCCTCGGCCTCGTGATGCTCGCCACGCAAACCGACCTTGGTGTTTGGGCCTTCATTGCCCTGTACGGCAGCACCAACGGGGCCATCACGATTGCTCGGGCCGCATTGACCGCCGACCTGTTCGACAATCGCATTTACGGCGCGGTCAGCGGTGGATTGGCCTTGGTCGTCGGACTGACCGGGGCGTTCGCGCCATTTCTGGCGGGCACACTTCACGAACGCACAGGCGATTACCAAAGCACGCTCTGGCTGCTGGTCGCGGGCATTGGCATTGGTACACTGGTGATCCTTGGAGCTCGAGGACAAAAGGGGGCACAATGAACACACGACCCGCCAGACTCGAGGATTGCACCAAGATTGCCGAGATTTACAACGCAGGCATTCACGGTAGGCAGGCCACGTTTCGCACCTGGGAAACGAATGCACAAGAAATCACAGTTTGGCTCGAGAATCCGAAACTCCCATTGATCGTCGCCGAACTCGAGGGTCAAATCGTCGGCTGGGCGCACGCCTCGAGCTACCGAAGCTCCAAATATTATTCCGGCATCGTCGAGTACAGCATCTACATTGCGACCAACGCCCACGGTCAGGGTGTCGGCACGACGCTGCTCGAAGTATTTTTCAAAGCCTGCGAAGAGGTTGGCCTTTGGAAACTCGTCTCGAGGATTTTTCCAGAAAACGCGGCATCTCGAGCCTTGTGTCGCAAGACGGGTTTTCGAGAAGTCGGCGTGTACGAAAAGCACGCGCAACTCGATGGGCAATGGCGCGACGTGATCATCGTTGAGAAACTACTCGAATCGAATCTTGGGGCGAACATCACCGGCTGACCTGCAAGTAGACTCGAGGCATGAATCCTGTCGCAGTCATCACCGGGGCCGCACAAGGCATTGGCAAACGCACCGCCGAAGTCCTCGCCGCTCGAGGCTTTGATCTTGTTCTCAATGACCTGCAATCACCAACCGCAACGCTCGAGAATGTTCACGCACTCGGAGCGAACGCCATCGAAGCGTTAGGCGATGTCTCGAGTGAAACCTTCGTGCTCGAGATGGTTCGCAAAACCCGAGACACTTTCGGTCGTGTTGATGCGCTCGTCAACAACGCCGGAATCAGCTTCATCCAACCCGCCGAGGAAATCACACTCGAGGGGTTCCGTCGTGTGCTCGAGGTCAATCTGATCGGACCGTTTTTGCTCTGCCGCGAGTTTGGCAAGGTCATGCTCGAGCAGGGTCGCGGCAGTATCGTTAACATCGCCAGTATTGCGGGTCTGTTCAGCGTCTCTGATCGTGCGGCGTACAACGCCAGCAAGCACGGCCTGATTGGACTGACACGAACCCTGGCAACAGAATGGGGTGGGCGCGGCGTGCGTGTCAACGCGGTCTGTCCCGGCTGGGTCAAAACCGAAATGAACGAAAAAGACACCGGTTCTGGCGCGTACACTGACGAGGACATCGAGCGTGTTGTGCCGATGGCAAGGCTCGCCAGCCCGGACGACATTGCACA
>JANOWZ010000503.1:0-7607 GCA_031418155.1 Deinococcales bacterium | reverse complement strand
AGAGATGGGTCAAATGCGGGCTCGAGCCTACGATTTGGTCCTGAACGGTTTCGAGATCGGTGGCGGCAGCATCCGTATTCACCAACCGGAAGTGCAGGAAAAGATGTTCCAGGCGATTGGCTTCAGCCTTGAGGAGGCTCGGGCCAGGTTTGGATTTTTCATGGAGGCGCTCGAGTACGGCACTCCACCGCACGGTGGAATCGCCTGGGGCCTTGACCGTTTGCTGATGTTGATGACGGGCTCAGAGAGCATTCGGGATGTGATTGCCTTTCCGAAAAATGCGCGTGGTGTTGATCCAATGGCGGATGCTCCGTCTACCGTCGATGAGAAGCAATTGGCCGAGTTGCATGTGCGGTTGCTTGAATAGTTTAGGTGAAATCACTCCATCCGATCTCCAAGGAGGGTTATAGTAAGTGAATTAATTCACGAATATCTAATTTTTGTGAAATTTTTTGTCTAACTTCAGATGGGAATTCACAGGTATTCTCTGTTATGATCAAACTCATCCTGATCGATATCGATGGAACACTTATCGGCACGAATGGCGTTCCTGAATCCGCCTGGAACGCCCTGGATACCGCCAAACATCGTGGCACACACCTTGGGCTGAGCACCGGTAGGATCGGCTTCGGGGTGGCGCTTGAACACGCCCGTCGCGTCTCCGCTGATGGGCTTCACGTCTTCCACAGTGGCGCGGTCATCACCAAGCCAGATACAGTCGCCGCCTACACCAGCGATCTCCCCACAGATACCTACATACAACTGGTCGAAATTGCCCGCCGCGAACAGGCAACGCTCGAGGTTTACTTGGAGAACACCTACTACCTCGAGACCGAAACCGAATTGACACGTGTTCACAGTCAGCACCTCGAGATGAAACCCATCGTGACGGACTTGGCGGCTCTACAAGGTCACATCGTTCGCGCACAATGGGTCGTGCACGAGGGTGAATGGCCCCGGTTGCTCGAGTTAACACAGGCTCTACCGGAAATCGAAATCAGTCCCGCCACCGCGCCTTGGTCTCCGGGAACCATTTTTGCCAGCGTAACCCGCAGCGGAACCTCGAAAGCGGATGCCCTGATCTGGCTCGCCAAACATTACGGACTCGAGGTTGGCGAGGTGGCGATGATCGGCGACGGTGAAAATGACCTCGGCGCGCTTCAGGCGGCGGGACTCGGGATTGCAATGGGCAATGCACCACAGAGCGTAAAACGTCATGCCAACCGCGTGGTCGCGGATGTCGATGACGACGGATTTGCCGAGGCCATTGCATTCGCGCTCGCACAACCGTAGCCAGCCAAGTCTCCTCCACCCAAACCGTCGATCATGGCGAAGGTATGATTGGATGAATATGCGAATCAAACTCGAGGACATCGCCAAACACACCGATCAAACCGTGACCATTCAGGGCTGGCTGACCGACAAATCCTCAAAAGGCAAGCTCGCGTTTTTGCGCATCCGTGACGGCAGCGGCTTTATGCAGGCAACCGTTTTCAAGAACGATGTCAGCGAGGAAACCTTCGAGGCGGCCACCCGACTCGCACAAGAATCGGCCATCGAAATCACCGGCACAGTTCGCGCCGACGCTCGAGCACCAGGCGGGTTCGAGTTGGGCGTGAGTGACCTGAAACTGATCTCGAGCCCAACCGATGAGTACCCGATCACGCCCAAAGAACACGGGGTGGAGTTCCTTCTCGATCAGCGGCATCTGCACCTGCGGCACCGCAAACCGTGGGCGATCATGCGTGTTCGTGACACGCTGCAACGCGCAATCCATGATTTCTTCCATGAACGAGGCTTCCTGCGTTTCGACGCGCCATTTTTCATGCCAACCGCTGTCGAAGGCACCACCAACCTGTTCGAGATCAGCCTGTTTGACGAGGAGAAGGCTTACCTCTCTCAATCCGGCCAACTTTATGCCGAGGCTGGCGCTCTTGCCCACGGTAAGGTCTACACTTTTGGTCCAACCTTCCGCGCCGAAAAATCCAAAACCCGCCGCCACCTGCTCGAGTTCTGGATGATCGAGCCTGAAGTCGCTTTCGCAGATCAGGCCGACAACGAACGTTTACAAGTAGAATTTGTCTCATACCTGGTTGGACGGGTGCTCGAGGAACGCAAACCCGAACTTGAAATGCTCGAACGTGACCTGAGCAAGCTCGAACCGGCGGCGAACGGCCCATTTCCAAGGCTCTCCTACGATGACGCGCTGAAATTAGTGGAGGCAAAAATCCTTGCTCGAGACTTACCGGATGGTGTTGATCCCGACACGCAGCCCATTCCTTGGGGGGATGACTTTGGTGCGCCGCATGAAACGATCATCGGAGCAAATTTCGACCGGCCTGTGATCGTGCATTCGTACCCGGCGGCGATCAAAGCCTTCTACATGCAACCTCGAACGGATGATCCAAAATATGCGGCCTGTGACGACATGATCGCGCCTGAAGGTTACGGCGAGATCATCGGTGGATCGCAACGCATTCACGATTATGAATTGCTCAAATCACGGATTCTCGAGCATGGTTTACCCCTCGAGGCGTTCGATTGGTACTTGGATTTGCGCAAGTACGGCACAGTGCCACACGCTGGATTTGGCTTAGGGCTCGAGCGGACCGTGGCTTGGATTTGTGGCATTCCGCATTTGCGCGAGGCGATCCCGTTCCCACGCATGTTGACGCGGATGAAACCCTGAGGCACTGTACAACATCTTGAGCATTGTTCTGGCCACGAGATCTTTTCCTTTGCTTGTACCGCTCAGAATTAAGTTAATTAGAATCAAAATCACATGTGAACTAATTCACGATTATGTCAGACTTGTGAAATTTTTCATCCGAACTCTCGTCACTCTCGTCGCGATGGGTTCTTCCCAACCAACAATCCGAACCAATTCAAAAGCAATACGATAACCGTCGCGCCATTCTCGAGGTTGCCGAACGGCGACACAACTTGGGTTGGATGCGGGGGCCATGCTCGAGCACAACGATTCGTACTCGTTATTTGCAGCCTTGGGTGATCCGGTGGTGGTCGGTCCAAGCGGCACGAATGATACTGACATTCATGCCGTGTTACGGCTGAAGTGGTAAGCGGCAGCAAGAACTCAATCTTCGGGCTGTTCACCCTCTTGGGCCATTTTGACGATGCGTGGACTGAACTCCGCCACGACATCGACCAAATCGCGTTGCGCCGCCATGACTTGATGGATGTCTTTGTAGGCGAATGGGTTCTCATCAATGCCCGCCGAGAGGAGCTTCACACCGGCGGCCTCGAGTTGCGGGCGGATCATCTTCCAGTTGAACTGCTCTTTGGCCTTGGTGCGGCTCATGGCGCGGCCCGCCCCGTGGCTGGCACTTTCGAGCGAATCTGCGACGCCGCGACCGCGCACGACGAAGGCCGGGGCGGCCATCGATCCGGGAATCACACCCATCACGCCCTTTCCGGCGGGAGTTGCGCCCTTGCGGTGAACAACGACCTCACGGTGATCGTGCTTCTCGAGCCATGCGAAGTTATGGTGGTTTTCGATTCCGGCCAAGATTTGCGTACCGAGTGCTTTGGCGATGCGTTTGTGGATCACGGCGTGGTTGGCGGCGGCGTACTCGCCCATCAGGTTCATGGCGGCCCAGTATTCCTGGCCGGGTTCTGAAGCCAAATCCAACCAGGCGAGGCGTTTGAGGGTGTCCGGCAGTTCTGGATGCAGGCTCATGGCAAGGTTTGAGTAATGGTTGGCGATGGTCGCACCCGAGCCTCGAGAGCCACTGTGTGACATCAAGGCCAGGTAACGTCCGGCCTCGAGCCCAAGGTCTGGGTCGTTCAACTCGAGCAATCCGAATTCGACGAAATGGTTGCCCGAACCGCTGGTGCCGAGTTGTTTGCGGGCCTTGTCGAGCAGGGTGGCGGTCAGGCGCGTAACCTTCCAATCGGCATCCAAGACCGCGTGCTCGTTCGGGCGTTGAAACGTACCGCCGACACCAAACCGGGTCTCACGCTCGAGGGCATTCTCGAGCGATCCAGGGTCACGCTCGAGGGTACTGGCGGGCAACTCGAGGATCGAAAGCTTCATGCGGCAGGCGATGTCCACACCGACTGCGAACGGGATCACGCAATTGTCCGTGGCGAGCACACCACCAATCGGCAGGCCGTAGCCCTGGTGCGCATCTGGCATCAATGCCCCACGCACTGCGACCGGTAGGCTGGCGGCGTTGTGCATCTGCTCGAGTGCACCCTTCTCAAGACCTTCGCCATAAATCTTGTACGGCGCTGGAGTCTCTCGAGGTTTGAAGACAGGCTTGTTTGCCAGTTCAACCAACCTCTTGGCGAGATCAGCGAAGTAGATGTGTTCGAGGTGCGCTCCAGGCTTGGCAATCACGGCATTCAACGCCTCGCGCACGCCGTCAGAGCCGAGTCGTTTGATGGCTTTGGGCAGCAGGCGCACGGCCACGCCCATCGCTGGTCCAGGCTCGAGTCCGAGTTTGAGGAGGTCTTTTCCTTTCATGTCGGGTTCTTCTTTCAGGTTCTCGGATTCGGTCGGCTCGAGATTGTCTGGCTCGAGATCGTCTTCAAGGTGGAGGTTTCGTTCGCGGTTGTGGTTCAAGAGTTTGTCGGTCTTCGTGCGTCGATCCCATTGGATCTCACTGCCCTCACGGATGTAGATCACGCGATACCAGGGAATCTCGCCGCCGGGGGTGAAGGCGTTCAAGAAAATCTCGCGCTCACCATCGAAACGGGTTTGATAACCGATCACGAAGATGCTCGGGTCGAGCCGGTCATCCCAACGAATCTGGTTGTAGACTTCTTGGCTGGTTCTCAAGCTGGGCTGTTTCATAACGTCCTCGCAGGTGCAACTCGAGCAGTCTAAGCGAGTCCAGCGGGTTCAACATGCGGGAATGGGCCTATTGGAGAATGTACAAACGGCCTATTGAAAGACTCAGCGTTCGAGTGGATGACGCATCTCGAATTGATTGAGCGTCATCGGGGTAAAACCCAAGCCCGAGAAGAATTCTGGCGCGAGCGTTTCCGGCACGAGCTGCACGATCACGCAGCCTTTGCCGTTGAATTGGTTGACCAGCCCGCGCACCATGCGAGCACCCAAACCGCGCCGTCGTGCCAACCTCGAGACGACCAAATTCCAGAGCACGATGTTTTCGCCAACCGTGTCGGTCACGAGTGCGAAGGCTCCGGCCTCGAGTTGAAAGGCGCGGTTCGGTAGGACTTTTGCGGCGAAGGTTTCGGCCTCGAGCATCCACGGCAGTCCAGATTCGCTCTCGCGTGCGGCGATGCGGGAAAACTCGAGCGGATCAATTTCGATCAACGGCTCGAAGGCTTCCTGGCTTGGCGGGCGTTCGTACCCGAACAGGCGACGCACGATTTGAAACCCGACGGAACGGTACAACCTGACCGCGTTCGGATTTTGTTCAAACACCTCAAGCAGCACTTGCCGGTCATGGCGTTCACGGGCGGCCTCGAGCATGTCCAGCAGCATTTGACGGCCCACGCCTTGATTGCGAACGTCCGGTGCGACGGACATCGCGGCAATGCGGCTGCTCCAACCGCGTCGTGCCACCAAGATCACACCAACGGGCCGATCCTCGAGCGTGTAGATTTTGCTGGCTTCCGGGTCGAGGTGTTCGCTTCGCATCCGTTGCTCGAAACTGGTGATCGTGAAATTCACCGGGGTCAGGTAGCCCTCAAAGCAATGGTTGAGCGCATCAACCACAGTTGCGGGAGCAAAATCTGTGGTCGGTCTGGCCGTCATCTGCTGCAACTCGAGCCGGTTCATTTACGCACCGTTTTCAATCCAATCGATCACTTTTGAGGCGAGTCGGTCGAACGCCTGCACGCTCAATTCGAGGTGATTTTCAGTCGTGTCCTCGATTTTGTTGTGGCTAATCCCGCGCAGGCTTTGCACGAACATCATCACGGTTGGAATTCCGGCGCGGGAAATTTCGGCGGCATCGTGCAACGGGCCGCTCGGCAGGCGGTATGAGACGGGTGTGGTCTCGAGGATCGCCTGATCGCAAAATTCGACGAGCTTGGGATGGAAGGCAATCGGTTCGATGTCCCAAATTTTCTTCCATTCGACGGTGACGTTCTCTTCATTCGCAAAACGTTCGCTGGCCTCACGCGCCTCACGGTTCATTTGGGCGAGGATTCCGGCATCCAGATCACGTTGGTCAAGCGTGATCTCACAGCGGCCCACGACCGCCGTGACGATGCCTGGAAACGTCTTGACGCTGCCGACCGTGCAAACCGCGTCCGGGTGCTTTTTGGCGATGTCCCGAATCTCGAGCGCGAGTTTCGCTGCCGCACCGAGCGCATCGCGGCGTTGCGTCATCGGTGTGCTGCCCGAGTGCGCCTCCTGGCCAAAAAAAGTGATTGCGTGCCGTTCGACCCCTTTCGTGCCCAACACCACGCCCAAAGGCAATCCAAGTTTCTCGAGCACTGGTCCCTGTTCGATGTGCAGTTCGATGTACGCGGCGGCGTTCTTCTTTTCGTTGCCCGCCTCAAGCGCCCGGTCAATGTCGATCCCGTGTCCGTGTGCGGCATCCTCGAGTCGCACGCCGTCCTTGTCGGTGCGGGATTTCAAGTCCGCTGGGTCAAAAAAACCCGAGACAGCACTCGAGCCGAACAGTGAGCGTCCGAAACGAGCGCCCTCCTCGTCGCACCAGTCCACGACCCGGACTGTTACGGGCGGTTTGCCATCGTATTGTGTGTTGATTCGCCGCAAAACCTCGAGCCCAGCGAGGACGTTCAAGCAACCGTCGAGCCACCCGCCGTTCGGTACGCTGTCCAGATGTCCACCGATCCACAGTTCGCGTTCACTCGAGCCGTGCAGCGTCGCCCAGAGGTTCCCGGCGGCATCCTGTTTGACGGAGACCGGCAATTCTGTGAGTTTGGCGGTGTACCAGGCTCGAGCGCGAGCCCAAGTTTCGGTGAACGCCACGCGCTGAGCGCCGTTCTCGTCGCCGGTCAGGGCGCGGAGTTCTTTGAGTTCTGTGACGGTTCGTTTCGGATCGAGAGCGGTCAAATCTGCCACGGAATCCTCCCAGGGGGTGATGCCCCGAGTATATCCGCCGCTTGGTGCAACCTGTTACGATTCTTGCTGTGACTGACCAAACACCCGGCCTCGAGCCATTTTTGAACCTCGCCAGTCGTGCCGCCCATGCCGCCGGAGCGATTCAGCTTCGCAACCTCGGGACAGATTTGAATATCGATCAGAAATCCAACGATTCGGATTTGGTGACGCGCACCGACAAGGAATGTGAGGCAACCATACGCGGCATGATCCTCGAGCATTTCCCGGATCACGCCATTTTGGGTGAAGAGGGCGGTATGGAGGGTTCAAGCCGGTTTGAGTGGATCGTGGACCCGTTGGATGGCACGGTCAATTACGCGCACGGCTTCCCGTTCTTTTGCGTTTCGATTGGCCTCGAGATCGATGGCGTACCGAGCGTTGGGGTGGTCTTCGATCCGAATCGCGACGAGTTGTTCACAGCCACAGTTGGCGGCGGCGCGTTCATGAATAAAAAGAAAATTACGGTCTCGAGTCAGGCGACACTGACCGGACGGGCGATGCTGGCGACCGGTTTTCCGTATGACCAGAACACGGCGATCAT
>JANOWZ010000502.1:0-8006 GCA_031418155.1 Deinococcales bacterium | reverse complement strand
GTTCATCAGTGCGCCTTCGATGGCATAGACAAGCGAATGCCCCGGCGTTTCGCCAGCCAGTTTCAATTTTTTGTACGCTTCTATTGCGCCAACCTCCTCGAGTTCTTCGCGGGTGCGAATGCCAATTTTCTCGAGCATGGCCACACTTTTTGATCCCATGTTTTTGAGTTTGCTGATCGGTGTGTTGGTCGAAAATGCGATGGGCGTGTCACCTCGAGCAAAATACAGTCCACCACCAACGCTGATGACCGTAGAAATCAATCCGAGTGTGTAAACGAATCCGGCAATCGCTTTGTCTTGTCGCAGCAGGTTCATTTCGCCGAGCAACCAGTTCCAGTCGTGCGTCGAATTGTCACCGCCAAGCAATGGCAATTCCATCGCTCGAGCATCGGCAATGTAAACCTCGAGATTCACAAAACTCGTGGCGAGCCAGAAGGTTGTGACCATCGCGGCGAATCGTTGCCCGGATCGCCAAAAGTACACCGTGAACACAATCGGCACGAGCAGTTGCATCAGCGATCCACCGAGGAACATCATGAATTCGCCGAGGAAACCGAAGATCGGATGTCCCGCCTCGTGAAAAATCAGGTTGACATTGTCCAGAAACATCCAGCGACTCGGGTCTTGAAGTTTTTGGAAGCCGTACCAAGCCATCAAAACCACTCCGATCACCTTACCAATCTCGAGTGGGCCGAATCCGAAACGGCTCACCGTTCCTCCATCAACTCGAGCGGAATTTGTTCAAGTTCCGGTGGCTCGAGGTCTGCTGCATCTTCTGATTGAATTTCCTCGCTGGGCAATTCCCCGTTGATCTCGAGTTGCAATTCCATGAAGGCTTTGCGCACGTTTTCCGGCAGGTCCGCGCCACGTTTTTCGCTGTAATACCGCTCGAATGCTTCTATCGGTGTGAGGTGTTCCGGTGCCGCCTCGAGCACTCGCTTGGTTCCTTCGGTCAGTTCAACTTCGACGGCCAAGGCTCCTGGAAGCACGCCGATCACGCGGTCTTTGAGACCAGGTTTCGGTTCGGGCGTGCTGACGATCACTTTCAACCAACCTTGGAACGATTGGAATTCCCCTAACCGTCGCTCGAGCGAGTCCAAATCGACTCGCACGGTTTTGAGTGGTTTGACCAGCGTCAATGGCATACTGGTGATTTTGGCGCGTCGGCCCGGTTCGACCTCGACCAAGTTGACGCGCTTTTCGTCGCCCGCCTCGCCGAAGTCGAGTTGAATCACGCTGCCGGAATACTGCGCGGGCGGCAGGTCATTCACAGATTGCGGTTTGTGCAAATGCCCGAGTGCCACGTACTGCGCAGAACTTGGAAAGACATCCGGGCTGATGCTGTAGGAATTGCCCACGTGAAAGCTGTGTTCGGTTTGCGAGAGCCTGCCACCATCAACGGTCGTGTGCAGCATCATCGTGTTGACGGCATTGTCTTTGAATCCAGCCTCGAGTTTGCGCAGAAAAAATTCCATACCTTCGCGGTATTTTTGCCGCCATGCACCAACATCCAGTCCAGTCTCGAGCAGCATTGCGGCTTTGACGAGTCGGCGTTCAGACAGGAATGGCAATGCGGCAACACGAAGCAATCCGTTTTTCGTCTCGAGTTCGATTGCGCCCATTCCCGGTTTGACGGTTCCAAGCATCGTCACATTCACGTGTTTTAAGAGTCCGGCGACGCTCTCGAGCCGTTGACCGCTGTCGTGGTTTCCGGCAATCACGGCGCAGGGAATGCCGATTCGTCCGGCCTCGAGAAAGAATCTGTAAACCGCAGTTTCGGCCTCGGCGCTGGGATTTTGTGTATCGAAGAGATCGCCCGCAACCAGGATCGCGTCGGCCTTCGTGTCACGGGCCATGCTGAGAATCTGCTCGAGCGCCGCAACAATTTCTGGGGTGCGGTCCATGCCGCGCAGGTTGCGTCCGGCGTGCCAATCGGCGGTGTGCAATAGCCTCACAGCTTCAGTCTACCGGAGTTGGGTCTGACTCGAGCGCCCGTTTGAGGGTTTCGACTCGGCTCGAGTATTGCGCTCGGGTCTTCGCGGCCTCTGCCGCCGTAATTTCGGGTCGGTACAATTTATCTCGAGTGATCTGACTGGCCGGAACGGTCACACCTCGAGCGGCGTTCAGGTGATGCCACGCCAGCCAAGCCGCGCCCCAGGTGCTGGCGTTGGTGAGGCTGCAAACCTCGAGCGGCAGGTTGTAAAAATTGGCTTTGAGTTGCATCCAAAGCGGGTTGCGGCTCGGGCCTCCGACGGCACGAATCAGTGCATCTTCTGGAATCGTGCCGAAACGTTCCAACAGTCCGGCGGCCTCGAGACTCAAGCCTTCAAGCACGGCGCGAATCAGGTGCCCATGACCGTGGGTTTCGCGCAGCCCAAGAAACACACCTCCGGGCAGGCTGGTCGCTCGAGGATCGTCCGAGATTTGGCGCAGGTGTGGAATAAATTTGAGTTCGTCTGGTTCGATTCTGCTGGCAGACTCGAGCGCGTGTTGATAGTGTTCGTTCGAGATTTCACTTCCTGGATCGAGTTTGTTGGTCAAACGAATCGTCCAATCGAAGACAGACCCGGAGGCCCGCATGGTCGCCATTGCCCAATAGCGTCCATTCAATGCGTGATGCCCGAGTACGACCGATTCTGTCTCGAGTGCCGCATCCAAATCGTTCTTCTCGAGCGTGGTGAACAGGGTTTCAACCGTACCGCAGGCATTCAGGAAAATACCGGCTTCGATTGCACCGACGCCTGCCGCCGCACAAGCTTGATCGTGTGCGGCCTCCATAACAGGTAATCCAACTGGCAATCCGCTTTGGCTCGAGGCTGCGTCATTCACGGTTCCAATCTGTTCTCCAGGCAGTCGAATCGGCGCAAGCACATTCGCGGGCAGGCCGCGATCTTGCAGCACATCTGTCAGCCAGGTTTGTGATCGCAAATCGAACAACAGGGTTCTCGAGGCTTGCGTCACGCCCATCTGCATCTTCCCGGTCAGTTGATACGCGATCCAATCGGCTGTCGAAAGCCAGGTCAGGCCAGTGATCTCGAGTTGCTTGGCGTGCCAGAGGATTTTCGAGAGGCTGTAGGTGTGATCGGCGAGCAGGCCTGTTTTTCGGCGCAGGCGCTGCAAATCCAATCCCTCGAGCAGTCCAACCGGGCGCGTGTCGAACCAGGCGAGAATCGGGGTCTGTGGCGTTCCATCGCTTGAGACGAACACGCCCGCCTCGCCGAAACTGCTGATGCCGACACAGGCAAGTCTTTTCGGGTCAATCTCGAGCATGACTTGACGCAGCAACGCGCAGACCACTGCCCAAAGCCCGAGCGGATCGTGATGCGCCTGCTCAGGGCCATCCCAGGTGACGGGTGTCGGTGCAGTCTGTAAACTCACAGCCTCGCTGCTCGAGGTGAATGCACCGACTTTGGTCAGGCTGGTTCCCAAATCGATGCCGAGCAGGAGTGCACCGGCTTGCTCGAGGTTCATGCCCTCAGTCTATGCACAAAAATGCTCCCAGCAGAGATCACTGGGAGCAACGGATTGGCTCGAGATTCATCTGTAAGGTGCGCTCTTGAGCGCACCAGATGTACCGGATTGAACTTCAGATGCGGCAGATCTTCGCAGCAACTGCACCTTTGGCTTTCGAGCCTGGGGTTACGGTCACTTCGGTAAGGTTGCCTTTGAATTCACTGGCGAGTTTCAAAAAGAATTGACCTTCGTTGGCGATACGGTTCAAGCGGGCAATTTTGAGGGTCTCTTGCTTGCCATCATCGAACTTCAGGGTCAGGTCAAAGTTCAGCAGGGTTTTGTCGGTAAATTGCAGCGAAACGAAATCCTTGGCGGTATCCACTTTGGTTCCGGCATTCTTCAGGATGCTGGTTGGACCTTCTGACAGCGTGGTTGTGTGCTCGAGGATGGCTGCTTTCGAGGCGCAATCGCCGTAGACGCTGGGGATGATTTCACGCAACGGCGTTTGGTCCCACGGGGTCATGCTGGCCGCAAACTCCCAGATCAGGAATTTTGGTTTGTTGGTCGCGTAATCTTTGCCCAGAAAGTACGCCTCGAGCGAGGCGTTGTAGCCGCCACCGCTGACGGCGACGTTCAGGACGTTGGTGCTCAGGGCCTCTTTCAGGAAGCCTTCAAAATTGTATTTGGCTTCGGCGCTGTAACTCGAGCCAACCATGACGATGGGGTATTCGTCGTCGCCCAGAAGGTTGCCCCCGATGCGGCTGGTTTCGAAGACATTGATTTTTTCTGGTGGTGTCTTCGTGCCGCAGACCTGTTGCAGCAGGTAGGCGAGGCGGCTTTCGGCGTTTTCGCTGTGCAGGTAGGTGTTGGTGAATTTTTCTTTTTTCAAGCTTTTGTACGCCTCAAACTTCATGATCTCTCGGGCGGTGGCTTGTGCGTACAGTTTCGCGCCTTCGCTGGTCCAGTGGTAATCACGGGCGAAGTACAGTCCTTTGGAATCATCCGCTCGGCGTTGTTGCAACGCACTCGAAAGCAAGTCCGTGGCCTTCAGACCGAGGTCGCCCAGGCGTTGGAAGGATTTTTTGTAGTTTTCTCGGGCCGCGTCGGGGCTGTAGGTGCTTTGCAACGCTTGAGTCTTGTCGAGCACTTCCGGGTAGACAATCGTTCGGCTGGGCAGTGGTGAGACGATCAGTTGAATGCCTTTGCTTTTGAGCGCCTGATCGAGTTGCTCATAATATTGTGTGCGCCCATCAATGGCGAAATTGTTCGGTGAAAAATCGCCTGAGTAGAACAGGTAGCCGTTGTTGCCGGGGGTCAGGAAGCCAAACGAGGCGGTGTCCGGGGTGTCTTTTTGTTGGGCTTTGGCGCAGACATCGAATTGACCGGGGGCGGCCAAGCCGGGTGTGCTCAGCAGGGTAACGCTTGAGATGGCGGTCACGGTGGCCATGAAGCTGCTGGCGATGATCAGGTTTTTGTGCATGTGGTTCTCCTGGGTGCTCGAGCTTGGTCCGATGTGCGCGTGACCGTGCGTCATGAACCGCAACTTCAGTTCAAGAATGAGATCACAAATCGCTTAAATCGGGCTCAAGACGACAGGGCAAGCAACAGATGGCAACGACAGCGACAGCACACCGACGCAAAAAAGAATTGCCTCGAGCATCACTCGAGGCAGGGGAAGATGTTTTGAATTGAGGTGATGTTCAGCGGTCGTCGAGTTCGCGGCGCAAGACGGCACGTTTGCTGGCCCCACGGTCACGTTCGCGCTGGGTGCGTTGATCGGCCTGCATCACCTGTGCTCGGCCCGCTTGGTGTCCCCAGACGATTTTTTGGCGCTCGAGTTTGATTCGCAGTTTCATCTGATCCTCTTCTGGTCTCGAGGGAATGGTCTCGGGAGTTCAAGATCATGATGACGATTGAACCTGTTTGGCACCAGCGCCGAATGACCTAAGCCAATGGGTTGAGGATCGCTCAAGATCAAAATATTCCACTGCTCACAACCCCAGAGAATGCGGCCTCGAAGCTGGATGGTTGTTGCCACGCTCAAGGTTTTGAGGATTCGTCCAGCAATTGTGTGTGCACGGCTATTCGACACGCCCGAATCGTTCAGAATACGGTATGTTAGGGATGTTCGCTTTGAGGTCACTTGTGACCGACGCGCAAGGTATGCGACAGTGCAGTGAAAACCATTTTAGAATCGCTGAAGTTCCGTCCTGTACGATGTTTCTCGAGACAACATGATAAATCCTTCCTCCCGCACAATCCAGTGTTACCGAGCGAAAGCTTCCGTACCCTCTCTCTGCTTTTGTCAGGCCGCATCACGAGGTAAGTTGTGAACAGATACGATGACCGGGCACGCCTGGTGTTTCATTACGCTCGAGAGGAAGGCAGCAAGCTCGGCCATGCGATGATTGGCCCGGAGCATTTGTTGTTGGGCTTGATGCGCGAGGGCGGCACCGCCTGCCGCATCCTGACCGAGTTCGGCGCGACGCTCGAGAATTTCCGCCGTCGTGTCGAGGAAATTATTGGTCGCGGCGAGGGCTTGCGTCACACCGAGGCCCCTGCGATCACGCCCCGTGCGCGGCGCGTCATGGAACTGGCCTCTTCTGAGGCCCGCAATTTGGGTTCGCAAGTCATTGGCACGGAACACATTTTGTTGGGCATCCTGCGTGAGGGTGATGGTGTTGCCTTCCGCATCCTGCAAGACCTGTCCAGGGACGTGGACACGATCCGTTGGCGCATTTTGGCCCATGCCGATCCGCGTCAGGAACAAAAACCGGCCAACACCCCGTTCTTGGACGAGTACGGACGTGACCTGACCAAAGAGGCCAAAGAGGGCAAGCTTGACCCGGTGATCGGTCGCGTTGAAGAGATTCGCCGCGTGATCCAAATCCTCTCGAGGCGCACCAAGAACAATCCCGTTTTGATCGGTGATCCGGGTGTGGGCAAGACCGCAATTGTTGAGGGCCTCGCCCTGGCCATCCACGAGGGTCGCGTGCCGCCAAACCTGCGCGGTGTGCGTTTGATCTCGCTCGATTTGGCTGGCGTGGTCGCCGGAACCAAGTACCGTGGCGAGTTTGAAGAACGCCTGCGACAAATCATCGAAGAGCTCCGTCAGGCTCGAGTTGTGGCCTTCATCGACGAGTTGCACACCCTGGTCGGCGCGGGCGGCGCGGAAGGTACGTTGGATGCCGCGAACATCCTCAAGCCACCACTTTCACGCGGCGAAATCCAGGTGATCGGCGCAACCACGACCGGCGAGTATCACCGCTACATCGAAAAGGATGCCGCCCTCGAGCGTCGCTTTCAACCCGTGATCGTCCTCGAACCGAGCCCCGCCGAAACCCTCGAGATCCTGCGTGGCCTGAAATCACGCTACGAGGAACACCACAACGTCATCATTCCAGACCCAATCCTCGAGTTGTCCGTTCGCATCGGTGAGCGTTCCCTGCCCGGACGCAACTTCCCAGACAAAGCCATTGATTTGATCGACGAGGCCGCCTCTCGGGTGCGATTGAACGCCGCCGTTGGCATTCCGGTCGTTGAAGACGGCGACGGAACCCCACTCGTGACCCGTGAAGATGTCGAAGCGATTGTCGACTCCTGGGGCGGCGTTTACGTCGATGACCGCGATGATGGCAAACTCCTCGCACTCGAGGATGAAGTGGGCCGTCAAGTTTACGGTCAACCAGAGGCCGTTCACGCACTCGCCGGAGCACTACGACGCTCGAGGGTCGGTTTGGGTGGACGCACTCGCGTCTCAGCGAGCTTCCTGTTCGTTGGCTCGAGCGGTGTCGGTAAGACGCACTTGGCGAAGGCATTGGCGAAGACCCTGTTCGGCTCGGAACGTTCACTGGTGCGCTTTGACATGAGCGAATACCAGGAACCCCACTCGGTTTCCAAGTTGATCGGAGCCCCTCCGGGCTATGTCGGTCACGAGCAGGGCGGGCGTTTGACCGAAGCCGTGCGCCGCCAACCGTTCAGCGTGATTCTCTTGGACGAGATCGAAAAAGCGCACCCAGATGTCTACAACACCTTCCTGCAAGTCCTTGACGATGGAAGACTGACCGATGGCCTGGGACGCGCCGTGGATTTCCGCCGCTGCATCTTAATCATGACCTCGAACACTGGCTTTAATGCCGGTCCAAGCGTCGGCTTCCAACAGAACGGCGAAATCCAGGACAACCAACCCATCAAGAACCTGTTCACCCCAGAATTCCTGGATCGCCTTGACGAGATCATCCGTTTCAAACCGCTCGGCGAGCAAGATTTGACGCGCATTGCGCAGCATCTCCTCGAGGAAATGCGTTTCGAGTTGGGCACCCGCGACATGCACGTGACCTTCGATCCGAAAGTCGCACAGCACTTGGTCAGCAAGGTCAAGCTCAAAGGTTCGAGCCGTCAACTGCGGGCGATCATCCGCACCGAAATCGAAGACCCACTCTCGATGGCCGTCCTGACCATCCCGGAAGGTGAAGTTCGCATCTCGCTTGAGAATGGTCAGATCGCCTTTGAACGCCCGGAATTGGTCGGCGAGTTCTGACTGTGAAGGTTTA